>JAGOBP010000301.1 GCA_017999195.1 Thermoflexales bacterium | reverse complement strand
TCTGGATGCGCCGGACGTGGTGGCCCCGATCGCGATCGACCGCGACCGGATCAATCAGGTGTTCGATAATTTGTTGGGCAACGCCATCAAGTTCAGTCCGCGGGGCGGCACCATCACGATCGGGGTTGAAGATCGGGGCGATCGGCTGCAACTCAGCGTGGCCGATATGGGCGTGGGTATTCCGCCAGACAAGCTCAAGCGAATTTTCGATCGGTTCTATCAGGTCGACGGTTCGGCCACGCGCCGGTTTGGCGGGGCGGGCCTGGGCCTGGCTATCGCCAAGCGGATTGTGGAGTCGCATGGCGGCGAAATTTGGGTCGAGAGCGAAATGGGCCACGGCAGCCGGTTTGTTTTTACGCTGCCCAAAACAATCGCGCCGGTGGTGACTGCGGCCGATAGGTTGGGAACGTCATGACGCCTGTTTTCCACTCTCAAACGGGGCCGCTGCGCATGGCCGAGATGCGGCGAGTTTTGCACGCGCTGCCCAAGGTCGATCTGCACCGACATCTGGAAGGTTCGCTGCGGCTGGAAACACTGGCGGATATTGCGCGCGAACACGGCATCGATCTGCCCAGTTACGACATCGACCGCCTGCGCCCCTACGTGCAGATTACGGATGACCCCCCGGATTTTCAGCGCTTTTTAGAGAAGTTTCAACTGCTACGCCGCTTTTATACGACGCGCGAAGCCGTGGAGCGAGTGGCTTACGAAGCTGTCATCGATGCCGCATTTGACAACGTGCGTTATCTGGAATTGCGCTTCAATCCGGCGGCGCTGGCGCATGCGCAAGGATTCTCGTTTTATGAAGTGACCGAGTGGGTGGCAGATTCGGTGGCGCGCGCGCAGGCCGATGCGGCCATGACCGTGCGCTTGCTCTGCACGATCGTGCGGCATGAGAAGCTGGCGGCGGCCGCCGAGATCATCGAGGTGGCGCTGGCCTTTCGTGAGCGCGGCGTGGTGGGCATCGATTTGGCCGGTGACGAAATGCGGCATTCGGCGCTGCCCTTTGCGAACTTGTTTCGCCGGGCGGCGGAACAAGGGCTAGGCATCACGGTGCATGCCGGTGAAGCGGGCGGTTCGAATAATGTCCGCGAAGCGATCGAGCAGTTGGGCGCGCAGCGCATTGGGCACGGGATTCATGCCATTGAGGATTCAACGGTGGTGCAGTTGATCCGCCAGCGCAATATCACGCTGGAGGTGTGCCCCACCAGCAATTTGCAAACCGGCGTGATGCCCAACTTCGGCCATCACCCGCTGCGCGATCTGTATCAACTGCGCGTGCCCGTGACCGTGAACACCGATGATCCCAGCGTATCTGATACGACGCTGACCGATGAGTATCTGGTGACGGTGAAGGGCATGGGCTTGAGTCTGCGCGACTTGCGAACATTCAACCGCAACGCGATCCGGGCGTCGTTCCTGCCGCCGGACGATCGGCTGTTGTTGGAAAAGCAAATCCTGGAAGAGTTTGATCTGCGACTCTAAAAAAAACCGCCGAAGTCCATAAGACTTCGGCGGTTTTTTAGATCAGGCGGTGCGTTCCCATTCTTGAATGGAGGCTTTAATCAAGTCGCGCACGCGGCCCTCGGGCACTTCGTCGGCCGATTTGTACGTGCTCCAATCCACTTCAAGCAGCAGACTGCCATCCAGGGCCGCGCCGATGTGAATGCGCCGCGCCAGCAAGTCCGGGTCTTTCAGTAGATTGCGCTGCAAGACTTTTTCGATCTGATCCAGAATGCTGCCCGCCGGCGCCGGATATTTGGGCTTGCTGGCGCTGGTCGCGCCTTGCGCCAGAGCCGCGGCCACCACCGGTTCAAGTTTGGGCGCGCTGTCCGGCGATACAAAGGGAATGGATTCGCCCGCTGGCACAATCGGGACGGCGACCCCCACCGCCGGTTGAGCGGCTGCGGGTGCGACCGGGCCGGTGATACCCGCAAACTGGCGCAAGCCTTCGATCGCGGCCATAACCTTGCTGGCTGCTTTATCGTCGTGAATGTCCTTTAGGCTTGAATAGCGCATGCCGTTGACTTCGACCACCCACTCGTTTGAGACGGCATCTTTCAGTACGACAATGGCCTCGGCCGCTGCGGCGACGATGGGCGCGGTACCGGTCAAGGTCTTGCCCGCCGCGCCCGCGATGTTCTTCACCCACGACGGCGCGGGTGTGCTGTCGATGGGTGACTCGCTGATTGTGGTCTTGTTACGGCCGCGCACTGCGGCGATCAAGCCCACAGCCAGCAACAACAGCGCTAGTCCGATGATGCCGGCAATCACAAAAAAGCGGTCGTCTGAAATGGTCATGCTAGCCTCGCTTCCGTTGACAGTGCGGACAGAAGTGTGTGCCGCGCTGCCCCACCACCGTCTTGAGAATCGGTTGATGACAGCGATAACAGGGGCGATCTTGTCGATCGTACACGCGCGGCCGGTAGTCGCCCTCGATGACACCGTCGCCCGCGTCGGTGCCCTGATCATCGATGGCTTGTTTAAGCACGCGCCGGATCGATTTGTACAGTGCGGCGACCTCGGCGTCTTTCAATGAATTCGCTTTGCGCAGCGGATGAATCTTAGCATACCACAACGATTCGTCCGCATAGATATTGCCCACGCCCGATAAAAACTGTTGATTCAACAAGAGCGGCTTGATTGCGCCCGAGCGTGCCCCGATCATTTCCCGGAACCTGGGCAAGGTAAAGGCCCGATCGAGCGGCTCCGGCCCGTGCGCGCCGGTGATGTCATCCACGTCCGGCACCAGGTGCATGCGCCCGAATTTGCGGATGTCGTTGAAGCGCAGCTGCTGGCCGTTGTCCAGATCGAAGATGACGCGATCGTGCTTCAAGAGCGGCGCATCGCCACTGACCACACTTAGTTTGCCACTCATTTTGAGGTGGATCAATAGGAAGAGTGGCGGTTGGGCGGCGTCCTTCGACTTCACTACGTTCCGCTCAGGATGCGTTCGCAGCTCAAACACCAGATACTTGGCGCGGCGGTTGATCGACGTGATGATGCAGCCGCGCACCTGGCGCACAAATTCTTTAGGCGCGGGACGGCCGATCGTGCGGGGCCACTTCACGGCGGCGTTGATGATCGTGCGGCCAATGACGGGTTCGCGCAGGCGTCGGACAAGCGTTTCAACTTCAGGGAGTTCGGGCATAGTGAGTTGGCCAAGGTGAGGAGTAAGGCGTCCCCAGACGTCGCACGTAGGCGTGCTGGCTCCTCGTTATGATGGCGACAATTATACCAAGTTGAGGCAAAGTGGTGTTGTACGCGATGACCATTGATCGAGCCAGAGCGGATATGCTACACTTATTCATGTTGAACGGTAAGTCAGGGATTTGTGCCTTGACTCGCAAGGTGGGCGGACTATAATCAAACGCGCGTTCTTCTCGTTGTTCCCTCGCTTATCGATCAAAGAAGGTAAATAGCATGTCGTTTGTTCACTTGCACGTCCACAGCGAGTACTCAGTGCTCGATGGTCTCAGCAAAGTCGATGCCATTGTCAAGCGGGCCAAGGAATTGGAGCAGCCCGCGGTGGCAATTACCGATCACGGTGTGATGTTTGGCGTGATCGATTTTTTCAATGCCGCCAAGAAGGCGGGCGTCAAGCCCATCATCGGCATGGAGGGCTACCTCGCCCGCCGTTCCCGCTTCGACAAAGACCCCAACAAAGACAAGAGTCCTTATCATTTGCTGTTCCTCTCGCAAACGGATGTGGGCTATAAGAATCTACTGAAGTTAGCCAGCCTGTCGCAGTTGGAAGGCTTCTATTACAAGCCGCGCGTCGATAAGGAAACGCTGGCGCAATATAACGAAGGTCTAATCGTCACCACCGGCTGCGGCGCGGCGGAGATTCCGCGTTATCTGGCCGACGGTCGACTCGATGAAGCGCGCAAGGCGATGGCCTATTACGTGGATGTCTTCGGGCGCGAGCGCTTCTATGTCGAACTGCAAATGCACGAAGGCTTCAAAGAACTCGTGTCAATCAACCGGCATTTGTTGACGTTGGCGAAAGAATTTAATGTTCGTCCCGTCGCCACGAACGACGCGCATTACATCCGCCAAGAAGACGCGCCCGCGCAAGACTTGATGATCTGCATCGGCACCGGGTCGCAGGTGGCGCAGACCGATCGCATGCGGATGACGGACAATTCGTATTACCTGAAGAGCTATGCTGAAATGAATGCGCTCTTCAGCGAAGTGCCGGACGCGCTGCGATCCACACTCGATATTGCCGAGATGTGCAACGTCGATCTGAGCAGCAAGGGCTATCACCTGCCCAACTTCGAACTGCCTGCCGGTGTGACGGCGGCCGATCATTTGCGGCAAGTGTGCGAAGTGGGTCTGCGTCAACGCTATGGCGAACGCGCCGATGATCCCGTCGTGCGCGAGCGGCTCAATTACGAGTTGAGCGTCATCGGCAAGATGGGCTTCGACACGTACTTCCTGATCGTGGCCGACCTGACGCGCTATGCGCGCGAACGCGACATCTGGTGGAACATCCGCGGTTCGGGCGCCAGCTCGATCGTGGCGTACACCAGCGGCATTACGAACCTCGATCCGCTGCCGCACAATTTGATCTTCGAGCGCTTCCTCAATCCGGGGCGCATTTCCATGCCCGATATCGACATGGACTTTCCCGATGATCGCCGCGCGGAGATGATCAACTATGCCGTCAACAAATACGGCAAAGACAAGGTCGCGCAGATCATCACGTTTGGCACGCTGGGCGCACGCGCGGCTATTCGCGACACAGGCCGCGCTCTTAACATCCCGCTGTCGGATGTCGATCGCATTGCCAAGCTGATTCCCGCTGTGCCCGGCAAGCCCGTCAAGTTGCCCGAAGCGCTGGAGACGATTCCTGAATTCAAGCAGGAATACGAAGCCAACGAGCAAACCCGCGCGCTGATCGATAGAGCGATCACCGTCGAAAGCACGGTGCGCAGTATCGGCACACACGCGGCGGGCGTGGTCATTTCCGATCGGCCGTTGGTGGAATACGCGCCGCTGCACCGGCCCACCAAAGGCGACGGCAGCGAAAGCCCGCTCGAATCGATCACGCAGTTCGAAATGGGCGTCGTGGAATCGATCGGGTTGTTGAAGGTCGATTTCCTCGGTTTGATCACGCTCTCGATCATGCGTAAAGCGTGTGATCTGATCCAGAAGAATCACGGCGTCACGCTCAATCTCAACAACATCCCGACTGATGATCGCAAGTCCTTCGAGTTGATGTCGCGCGGCGAGGTGTTGGGCGTCTTCCAGGTGGAAGGCGGCGGCATGCGGCGCATGTTGATGGAGATGCGGCCGTACAAGTTTGAGCACATCGTGGCGGGGATTTCGCTGTTCCGCCCCGGCCCGATGGACTACATCCCGACCTACATCAAGCGCCTGCATGGCGAAGAAGAGATCAAGTATCACCATCCTAAACTTGAATCGATTCTGTCGGAAACGTACGGCATCATCGTTTATCAAGAGCAGATCATTCAAGTGGCCGTGACCCTGGCGGGCTACAAGCCCGGCGAGGCCGATGAAATCCGGATGGCCGTCAGCAAGAAGAT
>JAGOBP010000300.1 GCA_017999195.1 Thermoflexales bacterium | reverse complement strand
GCTTCACGTTGCTTCAACAAAGCGCGGACTTTCGCATCACGATCGTCGCTGGCCAACAACGGTCGATCTGTGGCCGCGCCCAGTCGTTCAATGATCTTCTCCGGCGTCGCGGTCAAACAAATGATGCGCCCGCCCTGCTCCATCAACTCATGATTCTGCTGCGGCCCTAACGCCCAGCCACCCGTCGCGATGATCAAGCCCTGCGGTTCGCTAAAGGCCGCGCACGCTTCGGCCTCCCACGCCCGAAAACGATCTTCGCCATCCTCGGCAAAGATCGCGGCTACTGATTTGCCTGCGCGTTCTTCTATCCACGCGTCGGTATCCACAAACGGACGCTTCAATCGTTCGGCAATCGCCCGTCCGACGGTAGTCTTGCCCGTGCCCATAAAGCCGGTGAGAATGAGATTGAGTTCCATCAAATCCTGTCCAAATTTGACGAGTAACGAGTGACGAGTGAGAATGCTTTCACTCGTCACTCGTTACTCGTCAGAACTTCCACGCCACATTATCCATCATCAAATCGTCCAGCCGCGCCCGCCGTAGTGCTTCAAAACGCGGCTTCATTTCGCTCAGGCTGTCCCCACCGAGTTTCTCGATCAGCGCATCGGCCAACACAAAAGCCAGCATCGCTTCAAGAATCACACCCGCGCGCGGCACCGCGCAGAAGTCCGAGCGTTCATACGTCGTGCGTGTCTCTTCACCTGTAGCGAGATCAATTGATCGCAGGGGATTCAATGTCGTGCTGATCGGCTTCATCGCCACGCGCGCCACGATCGGTTCGCCCGTCGTGATGCCGCCCTCAAAGCCGCCCGAGCGATTCGTCGCCCGCACAATGCGTTCACCGTCACGCAGAATCTCGTCATGCACCTGCGTGCCACGCTTGTGCGCATTCTCAAACGCCGAACCAATCTCCACGCCCTTCATCGCATGCACGCTGGACAACGCGCCCATCACCCGCGCGGACAAGCGGCGATCCCATTGTACGTGCGTGCCCAAACCCGGCGGCACACTTAGTGCAACAACTTCGGTGATGCCGCCCAGTGTGTCTTTCGCTTCCATCGCCACGCGAATTTCGGCGTGCATCTTCGATGCGGCCTCAGCATCGGGGCAGCGCACATCAGACTGCTCCGCCAGGGCAAACCGATCAAGATAACTTACCTCGTCGTTCACGTTCGCATCCACCGCGCCGATCGAAACGACATACGACCCGATCACAATGCCAAATTCACCGAGAAATTTGCGGCAAATCGCACCCACTGCGACGCGTGCGGCCGTCTCACGTGCGGACGCTCGCTCCAAGGCGAGGCGCAATTCTTTGTAGCCATACTTGATCGCACCTGTGAGATCAGCGTGGCCGGGACGCGGGATCGTCATCGGCACGATGTCGCGATCGGCCCACTTGGCATGATCGAGATTATCGATCGTCAGCGAAATCGGCGCGCCCGTGGTGTGGCCACCCAGCACGCCGCCCGTGATCCGCGCCTGATCGGTTTCGATCTTCATGCGCGGGCCTGCCCCATAACCCACTTGCCGCTTCGCCAAATCGTGATCGACATCAACGGAAGACAACGGGATGCCCGCCGCCAGCCCATCGAGAATCGCCGTCAATTGCGGCCCATGTGATTCACCTGCGGTCAAAAACCTTAGCATAGATCGCTCACTTATTTGCGTAATGCAATCGCCCTCGTCATCACATCGACTGGCGGCTCAACGCCGGTCCACATTGCAAAGGCCGCTGCACCTTGATACACTAACATCGATAAACCATTCGCCGTTCGCAGGCCCGCTTGTTCGGCCTGTTGCATCAAACGCGTCTGCCGCGGATTGTAGATCAGATCAAACACATACGCCTGCTGAGGAAAAACCGCCTCATCCAACCACGGTGAGGCGTCGATATTGGGATGCATGCCAAGCGGCGTCGTGTTGACAATCAAGCGCGTCGCCGGATCGATGTGCGCAACTTCGTTCAACGACCGCGCTTCGGTCGACAACTGCCTGGCTTTCGCGACATCGCGCGCATATACGGTGATGTGCGCGCCCAACTCACGCAGCACATACACCACCGCCCGCGCCGATCCGCCCGCGCCCAAAACCGCGCACGGTTGATTCTCGATGACCACGCTCGTTTCCAACAACGCCCGTTTGAAGCCGAGCGTATCCGTGTTAAAACCGATCAAGCGATCATCGCGCCGCACGATCGTGTTTACCGCGCCCACGGCTTGCGCCGCCGGATCGATTTCATCGAGCAACGGCATCGCCGCTTGCTTATGCGGAATGGTCACATTCGCGCCCGATAGTTCTCCCGAGCGAACACGAGCCACGACTGCATCCAGTTGATCGAGCGGCGTAGGCAGCAAAACATAGCGCCAATCAAGACCTAACGCCTCGAAGGCCGCATTGTGCATCGCCGGAGAGCGGCTGTGTTCCACCGGCCAACCGATAAGTCCAACCGTATGTGTCATGGAAGAATTGAGGCTGCAGATTCACGCGGCTTGCACCGATTGTCTTGATCTGCGGTTATCTGCGCTAATCAGCGTCCGATTCGATTTTTGCACCTAAAGTCCGCATCAACTCCACAAAGTTCGGAAATGATTCGCGATAGGCTTCGGCATGGGTAATCGTTGTCTCGCCATCGGCAATGAGTCCCGCCACCGCCAGCGACATTGCCAAACGATGATCGCCGTGCGAATCGACGACCGCGCCATGCAGGCGGGTCGGCCCTTCGATGCAGAAACCGTCGGGACGCTCTTCAATCTTCGCGCCGAGTTTACGCAGTTCCAGTGCCAGCATCGCGATGCGATCCGATTCTTTCACGCGCAGTTCCTCGGCATTGCGCACGGTGGTTTCGCCGTGTGCCTGTGTCGCCAGCACGGCGAAAATGGGGAATTCATCGATCATGCGCACGACCCAATCGCCGCCGATTGAGATGCCGCGCAGATCACTTGCCTTGATCGCCATATCCGCAATCGGTTCGCCGTTGATTTCATGCTGGTTTTCTAGGTCAATCGTCGCGCCCATTTGAATCAACGCATCCAGAATGCCGGTGCGCGTGTCGTTCACGCCCACTGCGGGAAGTAGCACATCTGAGCTCGGCACGAGCGCGGCTGCCGCAAGAATAAAGGCCGCGGATGAAATATCATTGGGCACCACGGCCTCGAAGGCGGCAACAGGCCGATCGGGCGGTGTAAGAACGACCGTGTTGCCTTGGGAAATTACGGTGACTCCGATCGAACGCAGCAGCCTTTCGGAATGATCGCGTGATGGCCCCGGTTCATGAATCGTCGTTGCGTCGTTGGCTTGCAAGGCAGCCAACAAAACAGCCGCCTTGATCTGCGCACTGGCGACAGGCAAAGCATACTCAACGCCATGAAGTTGCTGACCGCGAATCGTCAGCGGCGGAGTGTCCACATCGATATCTGCGCCCATCAATCGCAGCGGCTCCGCTACGCGCTTCATCGGGCGGCGACGCAAACCCGCTGAACCCGTGAGCGTGGAAGTGACCGCGCTTTGCCCGGCGAGCGCGCCCATCAACATGCGAATCGTCGCGCCGGAATTGCCGCAGTCCAACATCGCCGCGGGTGAACGCAGTTGCCCGCCCTGCACGCTGATTTCGCCAGCTGCAACTTCATCGACGTTGACGCCCAAATCACGCACGCAGCGCAGCATCGCTTCGGTCACGCCCGCCTGCAAAAGATTCGTGATGCGGCTCGTGCCGTGCGCCAGGGCCGCGTGCATCAGCGCGCGATGCGAGATGGATTTGTCGCCGGGGACATTTACCGTGCCGCGCAATTTGCTTGAGGGTTTAACAATCCAGTTCATAGCACACTCACGTAAAAAGAGTTGTTCGGCGCGAACGAGCCGCGTCCATGACGCCCTGCAATGCGGCTCGATCGCCTTGCTGAACCAGCTGAGTCAACATGTCAAGTGAAGTCTGCAAGCGGGCTAAAGCCGCCAACACACCCGGCTGATTGGACATGAGAATATCCAGCATCATCGTGGGATTAGAGGCGGCCAAACGCGTGCTGTCGCGAAAACCCGAGGCCGCCATCGTCCACGCCGCGTCATCGTGTGCTTGCATCGCCGCTTGCACTAACGCCAATGACGCGAGATACGGCACATGACTGATCGTCGCGGCGAGTTGATCGTGCCGATCGGGTTCAAGGATTAACGCCCGCGCGCTGATCACATCGATCAATTGCTGAGCAATAGCCAATGTCGTCGCCTGGGTGCGATCGAGCGGCGTGAGCACAAACAGACACTTGCGATACAGATCAGGTGTCGCCACACCCAGGCCCGATGTCTCTTTGCCGCACATCGGATGCCCGCCCAGCGGGCTGATGCGCTCGGACAGTGCTTGCATCGCTGTGGCGATCTGGCCTTTGGTTGAGCCGAGATCGATCACGTGCAGATTGCCCGAAAAAACCGTCGGAATTTTGCTTAGCCAATCGAGGATGGCGTTGACAGGCGCGGCCAAGATCAACAAATCGACGCGGTCGCCGCGCAGATCAATCGGGCGGTCGATGATGCCGCGCCGCAGCGCTTGATCGAGCGTGTTTGGATCGGCATCGTGACCGCTGATCGATTCGCACGCTTGCGCGTCGCGCAGCGCCATCGCCAGCGAGCCGCCCATCAGGCCCAGGCCGATGACGCCAACGTGACAGTCTTTGAGCGCCGCCTTAAAGCCAGGCTCCATTATTTGCGTCCGACCACTTCGGCGATGGCGCGCACTTCACGCACCAACTGCGCAAATTTCTCCGGCTTCAAACTCTGTGCGCCATCGGACGCGGCTTCTTCGGGATGCGGATGCACTTCGATGATCAGACCATCGGCTCCGGCCGCGATGCCCGCCCGCGCGATCGCGGTGACGTATTCCCATTTGCCCGTGCCGTGCGACGGATCGAGAATCACCGGCAAATGCGACATCTGCTTGATGACGGGAATCGCGTTGATGTCGGTGGTGTTGCGCGTGTACCGCTCGAAGGTGCGGATGCCACGTTCGCACAAGGCGATACGCATATTGCCGTGCGAGAGAATGTATTCCGCCGACATCAACTGTTCTTCGATGGTGGACATCATGCCGCGCTTCAACAACACCGGATGATTGGCTTCACCCACCGCATGCAACAACGCATAGTTCTGCATATTGCGCGCGCCGATTTGCAGCATGTCGGCATATTTGGCAACGAGCGGCACTTGCTCGGGGGCCATCACTTCCGTTACGATGGGCAAGCCGGTGGCTTCGCGCGCTTCGGCCAGCAATTGCAGACCCTCTTCGCCCATGCCCTGAAAACTGTAGGGCGAAGTGCGCGGCTTGTACGCGCCGCCGCGCAGCACTTGCGCGCCTGCTTCTTTCACGGCCTGCGCCGTCTCCAGAATTTGCGATCGGCTTTCCACCGCGCACGGCCCGGCCATGATGATGATCTGCGGCCCACCGATTTTGACGTCGCCCAACGACACGATCGTATCCTGCGGGTGCATGTCGCGCGAGGCCACCTTGAACGGCTTTAAGATGGGCACGGTTTTCTCGACGCCATCCAACAGTTCGAGCGCGGCCCGATCGATTGGCCGATCGTCACCGATC
>JAGOBP010000007.1 GCA_017999195.1 Thermoflexales bacterium | reverse complement strand
GGCCGTGCTGTACGTCGATTTGCACCTGGTCCACGAAGTCACCTCGCCGCAAGCCTTTACCGGCTTGCGGGCGCGCGGCCTGAAAGTGCGCCGCCCCGATCGGCCCGCGGCCACCGTCGATCACTCGATCCCCACCATCGCGCTGGACGGCGATCAATTCTCGCGCCTCAACTTTGCCGATGAACTGGGCCGCAAGCAGATCGAGATGTTCGAAGCGAACTGCCGCGAATTCGGCATTCAATTTCACGGCCTCGGCAGCCCGCATCAGGGCATCGTCCACGTCATCGGGCCGGAACTGGGCCTGACGCAGCCCGGCATGACCGTCGTCTGCGGCGACAGCCACACGGCCACGCACGGCGCGTTCGGCACGCTGGCCTTCGGCATCGGCACCAGCGAAGTCGAGCACGTCCTCGCCACGCAATGCCTCTTGCAGCGCCCGGCCAAAACGTACGAAGTGCGCGTCGACGGCGAACTGTCGCCCGGCGTCTCGGCCAAAGACATCATCCTCGCCCTCATCGCGCAGATTGGCGTCGGCGGCGGCACGGGCCACGTCTTCGAATACACCGGCCGCGCCATTCGCTCGCTCAGCATGGAACAGCGCATGACCATCTGCAACATGTCGATCGAAGGCGGCGCGCGGGCGGGCATGGTTGCGCCCGACGACACCACGTTCAACTACTTGCACGATCGCGCCTTCGCGCCCAAGGGCTTGGCCTGGGATGACGCCGTCGCCAAGTGGCGGCAACTCGTCACCGATGAGGGCGCACAGTACGATAAATCGATCACACTCGATGCGTCCAAACTAGCACCGATGATCACCTATGGAACAAATCCCGGTATGGGCATGTCCATCACCGATCGAATCCCGGATCCCGATCGGCTCAGCGACCCCGATCAGAAATCGACGCTCGACAAGGCGCTGCGCTATATGGGCTTGCAGCCCGGCCAATCATTGATCGATCATCCGGTCGATGTGGTCTTCATCGGCTCGTGCACCAACTCGCGCATTTCGGATTTACGCTTAGCCGCCTCGTTGCTGAAAGATCGCAAAGTCGCGGCCAACGTGCGCGTGATGGTCGTGCCCGGCTCGATGGACGTGAAGAGGCAAGCAGAAGCCGAAGGCTTGGATCGCGTCTTCAAGGCCGCCGGAGCCGAGTGGCGCGAAGCGGGCTGCTCGATGTGCATCGCCATGAACGGCGATCAACTTCAGCCGGGCCAATACGCCGTCAGCACCAGCAACCGCAACTTCGAAGGGCGACAGGGCAAAGGCGGACGCACCTTCTTAGCCTCGCCGCTCACCGCCGCCGCCACCGCACTGACGGGCAAGATTACGGACGTTAGGACACTCCTATAGTCGTGTCATTCCGAGCGAAGCGAGGAATCTAGATTCTTCGCCGCTTCGCGGCTCAGAATGACACACGCTAAACACTATGGCACAGTTCACTACACTTTCATCACGGACGATTCCCCTGCCCGTCAACAACATCGACACCGATCAGATCATCCCCGCGCGCTTTCTCAAGGTGACGGACAAGGTCGGCCTCGGCGCGAATCTGTTTTCAGACTGGCGCTATAACGCCGACGGTTCGCCCAAAGCCGACTTCGTGCTGAATCAACCCAAAGCGCAGGGCGCGGCGATTCTGCTGGCCGGCGACAACTTCGGCTGCGGCTCCTCGCGTGAGCATGCACCGTGGGCGCTGACGGGCTTCGGCTTCCGCGCGGTCATCAGCACCTCGTTCGCCGACATCTTCCGCAACAACGCGCTGAAGAACGGCCTTATACCCATCATCGTCGATGCCGACACTCACCGGATGCTGTTTGATCTGCTGGAAGAAGTGCCGAACGCGGAATTGAAAATCGATCTCGCCACGCAAACACTATCGTTGCCCACGGGCCAATCAACCACGTTCCCCATCGACGACTTCTCGAAGACGTGTTTGCTCAACGGCGTCGATGAACTGGGTTACATCCTGACCTTTGCCGATCAAATTGCCGCTTTCGAAGCGCGCAACGACATCGCCATTATTAGCACCTAAACCGTAGGACTCGGAGAACTTTGAGCGTAAAGTGGACTCGAAGCATCCGAGTCCACTTTTTATAACTGCATGACGTCATGCCCGAATGCTTTTATCGGGCATCCAGATTGACTATGATGCCGATAGGCCGCTGGATTCCCGCTAGAAGCACGCGGGAATGACATTAACCATGCAGCGCGATCAAAACACCAGACACTCAAAATTCTCGGAGGAGATCATGATCCAAATCTACGACACCACCTTACGTGACGGCACTCAGCGCGAAGGCATCTCGCTGTCGTGTACCGACAAACTGCGCATCGCGCAGAAACTCGACGAGTTGGGCGTGGCCTTCATCGAGGGCGGCTGGCCCGGCTCCAACCCCAAGGACGCCGAGTTTTTCGATCGGGCCAAAGACATGACGTGGCAGCACGCGCTCATCGCCGCGTTCGGCTCGACGTGCCGCGTCGGCGGCAGCCCCGAAGACGACGCCAACATCAAAGCCCTGCTCGACGCGCAAACGCCGGTCTGCACGGTCGTCGGCAAAACGTGGACGCTGCACGTCACCGAAGTCTTGCGCACGACCTATGAAGAGAACTTGCGCATCATCGAGCAGAGCCTCGCTTACTTGCGCGCGCAAGGCCGCCGCGTGATCTATGACGCGGAACATTTCTTCGACGGCTACAAAGCCGATCCCGCCTATGCGCTTGAGACGTTGAAAGCGGCCAAACGGGGCGGCGCGGAAACGGTCGTGTTGTGCGACACCAACGGCGGATCGATGCCGTGGGACATCGCGCAGATCGTGCGCGAAGTCAGCGCGGCCCTCAACCACCCGATCGGCATTCACACCCACAACGACGGCGAATGCGCCGTGTCGAATTCGCTGGCCGCATTGCGCGAAGGCGCGATTCAGGTACAAGGCACGATCAACGGTTACGGCGAACGCTGCGGCAACGCCAATCTGTGCTCGATCATCGGCGACCTCGAATTGAAGTTAAAGATGCCGTGTTTGCCGGAAGGCCACCTGCCCAAGTTGTACGATGTTTCGCACTTCGTGGCCGAGATGGCCAACCTTGCGCCCGATGAGCATCTGGCTTACGTCGGCAAATCGGCCTTCGCGCACAAGGGCGGCATTCACGTCGCGGCGATGCGGCGCAATGTGCAATCGTATCAGCACATCGAACCGACGACCGTCGGCAATGAAATGCGCGTCGTCGTGAGTGAACTCTCGGGGCGCGGCAATTTGCTCAGCAAAGCCGAAGAATACGGCCTGGACGTGAACGGCAGCGAAGTTGGCGACGTGCTGAATGAAATCAAAGCACTGGAATCGCAGGGCTTTTCATTTGAAGCGGCGGAAGCCTCGGTCGCAATGATGATGAAGCGCCAGCAAGTGGGCTATGCGCCGCCGTTTGAATTGGTCGATTTCACCGTCAACGTCGAGCATCGCAAAGGGCGCGGCATCTTCGCGGAAGCGACGGTGAAAGTCAACGTCGATGGTGAAGTGCAGCACACCGCCGCTGAAGGCAATGGCCCGGTCAACGCGCTCGACCTCGCTTTACGCAAAGCGTTGATCAAGCACTATCCGCAACTGTCGCACTTCCACCTGGCCGATTACAAAGTGCGCATCCTTGACGGCAACAACGGCACCGAAGCCGTGACGCGCGTGCTCATCGACACGCAGAATGGCACCAAGCGCTGGAGCACCGTCGGCGCCAGTCCCAACATCATCGAGGCCAGTTGGCGCGCATTGGTAGATTCGGTAGAATATGGGTTGACCGTAGCAGCCTAAAAATCTTGACAAGATGACAAGATGAAGGGATGACACGATGACCACGCTGTAAGATCATCGTGTCATCCGCCGCGTTGTTTGCGGCGCGTCATCTTGTCATCTTGTCATCGGAGAGAGAATCTTGAAAGCCAACATTGTCTTACTACCCGGCGACGGCATCGGACCCGAAGTGGTCGCCGAGGCCGTGTGTGTGCTGAATGCGATCGCGCAAAAGTTTGGGCACACGTTTGAATTTACTGAACGTCTAATGGGCGGCTGCTCGATCGATGCGTACGGTTCGTCGCTGACCGCTGAAACATTGAGCGATTGCCAGAAATCAGACGCCGTTTTATTGGGCGCGGTGGGCGGCCCTAAGTGGGATGATCCTTCTGCCAAAGATCGGCCTGAGCGCGGGCTGCTGGCTTTGCGCAAAGGCTTGGGCGTCTTTGCCAACCTGCGCCCCGTGAAAGTGCATCCGGCCTTGATCGATTCATCGCCGTTGAAGCCAGAGAAATTGAAGGGTGTAGACATTCTCGTCATCCGCGAACTGACGGGCGGGCTGTATTTCGGCCAACCCAAGGGCCGCAGCGAAGTGGATGGCCATGTCCGCGCCGTCGATACGCTGGAATATCACGATTACGAAGTGCAGCGCGTGGTCGAGTTGGCGTTTCAACTGGCCGCTGGTCGCCGCCAGAAAGTGACCTCGGTGGACAAGGCCAACGTGCTCGAATCATCGCGGTTGTGGCGGCAAATCGCCACCGCGATTGGCAAGGCGCATCCCGACATCGCACTCGATCATGTTCTCGTCGATACCGCTTCGATGAAGTTGATCACCGGCCCGGCGGCATTCGATGTGGTCGTCACCGAGAACATGTTCGGCGACATCCTCACCGATGAAGCCTCGGTGCTGGCCGGTTCGATGGGCATGCTGCCGTCGGCCTCACTCGGTTCGAGCGGCCCCGGTCTATACGAACCCATTCACGGCTCCGCGCCCGACATCGCGGGCAAGGGCATCGCCAATCCGATCGGCACAATCCTCTCGGCGGCGATGCTGCTGCGGCACTCGCTCAAACTCGACGCGGAAGCACAACTCGTCGAAGACGCTGTCGAGCAAGTCATCACCGACGGCCATCGCACGGCGGACCTCGGCGGTACGTTGTCAACGAAACAGATGGCCGATGAGATTATGGCGTTGTTGAAGTAGCCCCTCACACACCACGCACTACGCAACACGTGTTTCGTGGTGCGTGATACGTGAAGAACGGATACATGATGCAAGTCGCTTTTCAAGGTGAACGCGGCGCGTATTCCGAAGCGGCCGCCCTCGAATACTTCGGCAGTGACATCGAGCCGATCGCCTGCCCGTCGTTTGACGAGGTGTTTGCACAGGTCGAGTCGGGCGCGATCGAGCGCGGTATCGTGCCGGTGGAAAATTCGCTGGGCGGCAGCATCCATCGCAATTACGATCTGTTCATGCGCCATCAACTGCGCTTGATCGGCGAGAAGATCTATCGGGTGCGGCACTGCCTGATCGGTTGGCCGGGATCGTCGATCAATGATTTGACGTTAATCATGTCCCATCCGCAAGCCCTTGCTCAATGCGAACATTACATCACCCGTTTAGGCATCGAACGCGAAGTGGTGTATGACACGGCGGGCGCAGTGAAGATGCTGAAAGCCAGCGGACGGCGCGATCAGGCGGCGATTGCGTCGCGGCGCGCGGCTGAGTTCTATGAGATGCAGATTCTCGCAGAGGGCATCGAAGATGACGAAGCCAACTACACGCGCTTCGTGGTGTTGGCGCGCGAACCGATCGAGCCGGCGCTGCCCGCGAAAACGTCGATTGTGTTTACGCTGAAGAATGTCCCCGGCGCGTTGTTCAAAGCGTTGAGTGTGTTTGCCTTGCGTGATCTCGACCTGACCAAGATAGAGTCGCGGCCTTTGGCAGGCACGCCGTGGGATTATCTGTTTTACCTTGATTTTGTAGGCAGCCGAAGCGATACCAACGTTCAGCGCGCGCTCGATCACTTGAGCGAGTACGCGACAACGCTGCGCGTGCTCGGCTCTTATACGCGCGACATCTAATCGGACGCAGATGAACGCAGATTGCGCAGATTGAAAATCATCTGTGTTTATCTGTGTAATCTGTGTCCTATCAGGAGTTTTTCATGGGCATGGAAAGCCGTTTCATCTGGATGGATGGCAAGTTGGTCGAGTTCGCAAACGCCACCGTGCATTTCTTGAACGTGGGTTTGCACTATGGCCTATCGGTGTTTGAAGGCATTCGCTGCTACAAGACCGAGCGCGGCCCGGCGGTGTTCCGGTTGGCCGAACACGCCGAGCGGTTGATCGATTCCGCGCACGTCTTGGGCTTGCGCAATCTGCCGTGGAGTGCGGAAGATGTAGCACAGGCAATCACGCAAACGGTCGCGGCGAATGACTTTGAGGAGTGCTACATCCGGCCCGTGATCTGGCTGGGCGAAGGCGGTTGGAACATCAACGTGGACGGCGGCACGCAGCATCTGGGCATCGCGGCGTGGGCGTGGGGCGCGTATCTCGGCGAAGCCGCGATCGAGGCGGGCATCCGCGCGAATATCTCGTCATACACGCGGCATCACCCAAACGTGATGATGACCAAAGCCAAGATCGGCGGCAACTATGCCAACTCGGCGTTGGCGAAAACGGAATCGGTACGCTTGGGCTTCGACGAAGCGATCATGCTTGATCCGCAGGGTTATGTGGCTGAGTGCACCGGTGAGAATATCTTTGTGGTACGTCACGGCAAGATCTTCACGCCGCCCACCACCACGATCCTGGAAGGCATCACGCGCGATTCACTGATCGCCATTGCCCGCGACCTGGGTTATGAAGTGACCGAGCAACTCATCAGCCGTGATCAACTCTACATCGCCGACGAGGTCTTCGTGTGCGGCACCGCCGCTGAATGCATCGCCTTGCGCGAGATCGATTTTCGCGTCATCGGCTCGGGCAAGATGGGGCCGATCACGCGCCGCATTCAACACGCGTATCAGGCGGCCATTCACGGCGAAGATGCCGGTTACCGGCATTGGCTAACGCCCGTCAAAGCCTAGAATTTCTGCTAACAAAAAACGGCGAGCTTAAGCGGCTCGCCGTTTTTTTGTTAACCGTCCTCAATTACGATAACGCGTTCTCTTCCGCGTTTGACTTCAGCCGTGTGAGTGAGACATCCGTCGGCACACCCTCCAGCGTCTCTTCCACGATTTGTGCGACAACGGCCTTTAGATCGCCGGTGCGCGCGAAAGTCGCCAACTGCCGATCGGCCCCGGTGCCTTCTTCGATCATCTTGTACGCATATTCCACGGCCGAGCGCGAACCCAGATCGTCCACGACTTCATCGACAAATTCCACCAGTTCCGGCAGCAACTTGCGCGCCGGGATCGATTCTTGTTTGCCGAAGTCGATCAAGTCGCCGTCCATACCGTACCGCACCGCGCGCCACTTGTTTTCGTTGATCAGCGATCGGTTGTACCGGCGGAAACTGAGGTTCTTTTCAAACAGCCAATTCAACTTGACAACAATCGCCTGAATGAGCGCGGCGATGCAGATTGCTTCATCCACCTTGGTCGCGATGTCACAGATGCGCGTCTCAATGGTCTTGAAGACCGGATGCGGCCGCACATCCCACCAGATTTTCTTGCCGTTGTCGATGCTGTTCGTTTTGATCAGCAAATCCACATAGCTTTCAAATTCCGCGTATGACACAAATTCGCCGGGAATGCCGGTGCGCGGGAAGTTGGAGAAGATGATCGAGCGATACGATTTGAAGCCCGTATTCCGGCCCATCCAGAACGGCGAACTCGTCGAGAGGGTCAACAAGTGCGGCAGAAAATAGCGCATCACATTTTGAATCTGAATACCCAATTCCAGATTTGGCATGCCCACATGCACGTGCATGCCAAAGATCAGCAGCTGCCGCGCCGCGTCTTGCATCTCGTTCAGCACGCCATAATACCGCTCATGCGGATAGACTTCTTGATCCACCCACGACGAGAACGGGTGCGTGCCCGAGGCCGCGATCGTCAAGCCCTGCTTGTGCGCTAACGCCGCGATGGTGCCGCGCAACCGCACAATCTCGGCGCGCGCCTCATCGACGGTGCGGCAGACATGCGTGCCTGCTTCCACCACCGACTGCATCATTTCCGGTTTCAACTGCTCTTGCAGAATCAGCCGCCCTTCTTCCAAAATCTGGCTGATATATGAGCGCAATTCGCCGGTGACCGGATCGATGATCTGATACTCTTCTTCAATGCCAAGCGTAAACGGAAAATCTTTGCTGAGTGGATCGTAAAAACTCATGGCTCCCCCTTACTTCTCATCGATCAACATCGTCGGCACAGTCGAACCGCCACCGGCCGTCACATTCAACAGCGTCACCGTCGAGAGGCGCGTCAATGCGCCTTGCACCTGCGTGTTAAACAAATACGGATCGGTATCCACCAGACGTCGCCCGATGTGCAACTTGCCGTCCACGCACGATGGATAATCTTCATACGCGATGTGCACTCGTTCTTGCACCACGAACGGCGATTCCAACGCCGCCTCGATCGCTTGAGACCACTCCTCGGGGCTGGTCTCCCACCCGATCGTGATGCCCTTCCCACCGTATTCGTCGTTGGGTTTGAGCAACAATCGATCTTGATAGTCACGCATGAACTTCAGCAAATCCACGTCTTGATTTTGATACGTCGTGCGTGATGGCAGCACGCGCCGCGTCCACGGAATGTGCTTCGCCAAGTCCGATTGCGTCGCCGCATCAATCCCGGCCGCACTCATGATCGACGGATCACTCAACAAGCCGAAGATCATTTTCTTGTGCAGTGGCTTCGCTTTGAAACTGTTCACCAGGCAGATCGTGCCATCGCGATAGGCTTGCGCGAAAGGATGATCGAGCGCGGTCGCCTGCCCATACCGATCGAGAAATTCGCTGGTCAGCACGCGCTTATACACCACGTTGACGGGTTGCCCATTGGCATACAACGTCTTATCGCGATAAGTTAACTCATCGGGCGAGCAGATCACAGTCGGGATGCCATTAGCCTCAAACAACTTCGCAAACATCACGAATTCGGCCTGAGTCGGCAAGCCTTTCCAATCGACGATGGCGACGCGCGGATCGCTGGCCTTGCCCCATTCGCGGAATTTTTCCAACAACGTCGTCATCATCGTCGGCGACGAATCAACTTTAGTGACGATGTATTTCTCGGTAAAGCCTTGCATCACCGGCAAATTCAGAAACACATCCGACAGCGCATCTTCATACGCCATGCCCGCCGGGCTTTCCGCGTTGTATTCTACGAATTGCAGCGAGCCGTTGTCGTTGTCGAAAAACGAATCGAGTCGCGACGAGGCGCTGGCTTCATCGTAGCCGGGATCCATGTCCAGCAGCGCGTCTTCGCCCGACGTAAACGCCATCAACGACCGTGTGGCGGCATCATTCATCATATATTTCACGACTTGCCGCGCGGCCACGCCCACCATCGAGCAGACTTGCTGCAAAGTCGCATATTGCGCCGCAGTCAACAAGCGCGGCCTCAGCACCACGCAGATAGGCCGCGTGCCAAAAAACAAACCGCCGCGCTGGAGGGCGGCGCTTAAAGCGGCGTCATTCTCACGCGCGGCAGCATCATCGAAGAGGCTGTGATAATACGCAATGGCTTCGTTTAGCATACATCCCCGCCTTCAAAGTGATCCACGAAGGACACGAAGTTCACGAAGAATTTTGGTGAACTTCGTGTCCTTCGTGGATAGAATTATTTGCCGTAAATCAGCGAGTCCCACTCGGGCCGCGCCTGCGATCGGGGTCGCTTGCCCAGCGCCAGATCGATGCACAGGTCGGCCATCTTGTTGACCACCCACGGGAAGTAGGCATCCGTCAACGAGGTGATCTCAAAATCGGGCGCGGGATTGGTAAAGTCGATTGCGTAAGGCACGCCGTCTTTGATGGCGAACTCGACGGTGTTCATGTCATAGCCCAACGCCTGATTGATCCGCTTCGCCCACTCGATCACTTGTTGGCGCAATTCTGGCGCGAGGAAATGATCGTCCACCACATAGCGGTTCGGCCACGGCAGATTGGCGTCAAACTTGATCGGCAGAATCTCGGTCTGCCCGATGCACAGACAGCGCGCATAATTGTCCCAATCAATGAACTGCTGCAAGACCATGCACTCGGTGCCGGTCTGGTTGTACGCCTTCCACAGTTCATCCATGTTATGCACTTTGTAGACGCTCTTGAAGCCGCCGCCCCACGCCGGTTTCAAAATCAGCGGGAAGCCGCCCAGATGTGCCACGTGCTCATCCCACGGAATGGGATACGTGAGGTTGCGCAGCGACTCTGTCACCACGCCGTCGATGTACGAATGCGACGGCAGCGCGATTGTCTTGGCGTGCGCAATGCCCAATTTATCAAGCAAACATGCGCCGAAGAATTTATCATCCGCGCTCCACCAGAAGGGATTGTTGACGACGATCGTGCCTTGCAATACAGCGTTCTTCAGGTAGGTGCGATAGTAGGGAATCTCGTGCGAAATCCGATCGATGATCACGGCGTACGGATTCGCCTCGTTCATGCGCGTCCCGCCGATCTTCAGGAACTCGGCCACCACCCCCGCGTCGCGCTTGTTGACTTCTTCGATGAACGCCGGCGGCCACGACCACTCACGACCGACCATCACCCCGATGCGCTTCACTTCGTCTGCCATGTGCCCTCCTGATGTTGGAGATGAGATGCTGGAAATTGAATGTTCGAAATTAGAAATTGGAAGTTAGATGTTGGAATCGTCGACTGCGGGCCTAGCGACCAATTATTTGTCATTGGTCATTGGTCATTGTTAATCGTGTCCACCGATGTACATCTTAATCATCTGGACCCAGTACGGCCAATCGTGCGCCCAACCGTCCCACAAACGCAGCGCATTGCCCACGCCCGCGCGCCACAGATTCTCGGACACTTTATCGTTGGACCAGCGGGCGCGATCGTCGCGGCCGATGGCCAGGATGATGTCCTGCTGCTTCAGCAACTCAACTTGCCGCGCATCACTCAGGTTCGCCGTAAAATCGACGGGATTGTTGAAGTAGACATTCTCGTCGTAGTAGCCGTCCATGAACGAGCGCATATCGTACAGGCCGCTCAACCCGATCGAGCGGCGAACGACATCGGGATGTCGCAGGCCGAAGTTGATGGCGTGATACGCCCCAAACGAGCAGCCCGTCGTCATGAAAAACGAATTATCGTTCTGGCCGCGGATGAACGGCACCACTTCATTCAGCACGTAGTTGTCGTACTGCACGTGCCGGTAGATGCGGCTGCCCGGATGCGCCCAATCGGCATACCAACTCTCGGCGTCCACGCTATCGACGCAGATCAACTGCACCCAGCCGCGATCCAGATGTTCGCCCAGCGCCGCCACCATCTGGCGGTCTTCAAACTCGTAGTACTTACCTTTGGACGTAGGAAAAACGATCACGGGCGAACCGTGATGACCGAAGACCAGCAATTCCATGTCGCGATTCAACGAGGGACTAAACCAGCGGTGATAAGCTCGGTGCATGATGAACGTGATGAGTGACGAGTGACGAGAGAAACGAGATTGGTTTCACGCATCACGCACCACGCATCACGGCTACTCCTCCCTAAAGAATTATGCTACTTGTTCAACCACGCCTGCGCCAGCAGCAGTCCGCTCACGGTCTTGCCGTCGTCGATCTGCCCGGCGCGGATCAAGTCGATGGCGTCTGCCAGCGGCAGCCGCAGCAGGTCGATCACTTCATCGTCGTCCATCGCCAATCGATCGAGCACTAGGCGCGTCGCCATAAAGAAGTGAATATACTCGGTGCTAAAGCCCGGCGCGGTGTGAATCCCGCCCAACCGCTCGAGCCGCTCGGCCCGATAACCCGTCTCTTCACGCAATTCGCGCTGAGCCGCCGCGGCTGGCTCTTCACCCAGTTCCAGAATTCCGGCCGGAATTTCCAGCGTTACCGTTCGCACCGCGTGTCGATATTGCTTCACCAGCAAGACGCGGCCCGCGTCATCCAGCGCAATCAGCGCAATCGCGCCCGGATGCTCGACGATCTCGCGCACACTCTCGACGCCCGCCGCCGTGCGAATCTGATCGACCCGCAGGTTGATCAGCCGCCCTTCATAAATCCGTTCCGAAGCCAGCACCGTCTCAAACGACGACATATCCCCTAGCCATATAAGTCACCGCTGGACAAATGTCCAGCGGTGACGTGTTCAGCGTTAAACAACGTGGCCCAAGCCTACGGAATCCTGAGCACCTGACCAGGATAGATCAAGTTGTAGTTGACAATGCCGTTTGCGGCGGCAATGGACTGCATCGACTTGCCATATCGCAGCGCAATTCGGAACAGACTATCGCCGGGTAGTACGGTGTAACTTGACCCGCCCACCGGCGGCACCGGCGTGACACTCACGCCGCCACCCGGAATCTTCAAAGACTGGCCGGGATAAATCCAGTACGGCGCCGGAACCGCATTCAACTGCGCAATCGCGTACGGATTGACATTGTACAGGCGCGCGATGCTAAACAACCGCTCGCCGGGCTGCACGGTATGCAGTCGTTCGCCGGACGGCGACACCGGCGCGAGTGTCGGGGCCAGCGGGGCTAAGGTCGGCGCGGCAGGCGTATTAACCACCACCACGGCTGGTGGCTGCTCCGCAGTAGCCTGCGGCGTTACTTCCGGTACAGCCGCAGGAACCGGCGTGGCTGCCTCGGGTTGAGATCCGGTCGCCGTTAACGTCGCAGCCAGATCGACTGGCATCTCGCCCGAAGGCAAGGTCGCCGTCGGCGCGGCTGCTGGCGGTAATGGGTTTTGCACGACCGGCACGGGCGTGTCCAGCGTCGCTTGCTGATCGGGCCGATTGCAGCCCCCGGCCAGCACCATGACTAACACTAATCCCGCTATCATCAGCGGCGAAAGCAGACTCTTTTTCATCGAAACTTCTCCTTGCATCAGGCTACCCACATGATTCACAACAGAAATTACGTCGAGCGTGAGGATAGCATAAGTCCAGATCAGAGTCAAGCGTAAAACACGGTCTGCAACGTCATCGCACCCGATCGATCGTGACGGCGACCCCGCTGTGATCAGAGGCCGTGCCTGCATTTACGTGAAAGTCACGTGCCGTCAAATCGGCCGAATGATAAATGTAATCGATGCGCTGAAACGGTCGATTCGACGCATACGTAAAACCCTCGCCCGTTCCGGCTTCCGTAAAAGAATCGATCAGGCCCGCATCGCGCAACAGTTGCATCTCCGGCGCCTCCGGGGTGGCATTCAGGTCGCCTACCAACACCATGCCCGCCCGCTTGGCCCACGTGGCGATGATGGCTTGTACTTGCGGCACGCGCAGCGCACTGTCCTCTTCAACGTGATGCAAATGCGTCACGATCAAATTCAACGTCTGATCGCCCACCTCGATCATCGCCACCACATAACCGCGCGTCGGCCGCACCGCCTCATTATTGGGCATGGCAAAATACTGCACAGCCTTGATCGGATAGCGGCTAAGAATGGCATTGCCCCACATCGCATCAGCCGTCGGTGCCCACACATACGGCATCTTCAAGCGCTGCGACAGCCACGTCAGCATATCGATCGAACCGTCCAGCACCCAGCCGCGCGAGACTTCCTGCAAGCCCACCACGTCGGCCTGCTCCAACTCGATCGCCTGGGCCGCACCCTCCAGATTGAAGCGGCCCGTCACATCGAAACCGGAATGCAAGTTATACGACATGATGCGAACGGGTGTCTGCCCCGCAATCGCCGCCGGTTCTTGCCAGCCCAACAGCGCGATCACCGGCAGCACCATCAACCCCAAGCCGATCAAGCCTGGGGTCCAATCCAGCCGATCGGGTGTGGGCGATTCATTGAAGCGCCGCACCGCCAGCGTCATCGCGCCCAGCACAATCGCGGCCGCAATCGGTTGAAACAGCCAGTGCGCGATCGGCAGTTTGAACACATGCCCGATGTAATAGCCCAACAGCAGCACAAACATGATCACCAAGCCGCCGCCTATCACCGCTGAGGCAGAGCGTGTGCCGCGCGTCTGTGCGACGATAGCCAAACCAATCGTCACCGCCACTTGCCCGGCTATGAGTTCCAGTGGAGCCAACGGATCAGCCGCCAGCGGCGCAAACAGATCGGTGATGAGGGGCAGCGTTGTCACGACCAACACCAGGCCCACCGTCAGCGTCCACGTCCACGCGCGACGCGGCAGCCGCGCATACAGTGCCTCCGCCACGACCAGGCTAAACGCATTCGCCAGCACGATTAATTCAAATGCCAACGGCTGGCTAAGACCCGTCAACGTCGTCGCATGCCCGATATTTTGAAACAGTTGCAGCTCCAGAAACAAGAACGGACCGATGGCCATGAGCGCCCAATGGGCTGTCGCACTCTGCGCCGACTGAACCCGATAACGAGCCAACAGGACCAGTTGCAACGCCACACCCACCATCGCCAGCGGCAACCCGCCCGGCACCCACGACAATTCCTGCGTACCCAACGCGCCTTTGATCGCCGTATCGATCGAGACGCCCAGCACGATCGAAGTCGCAAAATGCCGCTCGTGTTGATTGGCGCGCAGCGTTTCCAGTAGGATCGGAATAAACATCAGGCACAGCGCCACCCCGATCGAAGTCACGACCAGATCGAGGCCCGGGTCCTGATTGATCTGCTCGATCAGGCGCGCCACGCCCACCCCGCCGCCGATGATCAACAGCGCCCGCGCGCCCAGACGCCGACGCACCATGTCCGCCAGGAACACGGTGGCAAACACCAGTGCGGCCAGCCCCACTAACGCTACATACCCGGCATTTGCCACTTCATCCAGGTAATAAAACAGCCCCGCGATCCACACGCGGAGCAGTTGTAAGCCAAACGTCACCGTGATGGCGAGCGGCAACAGAACATTGAGTGTGCTTGACTTGATTATGGCCTCATCTCCTCATCACTCACCCTTCATCCGGCGACGCCATCGCCAGGATGTTGCCGCCGCTATCGACGTAGATCGTCGCACCGGTCGTGCCCGCCGACAGATCGCTGGCCAAATAGACAGCCGTACCGCCCACATCTTCGATGGTGGTGGCGCGGCGCAACGGTACGACCTCTTTATATTTGCCGTACATCGTGCGGAAACCCGCGATGCCGCCGGCCGCCAGCGTGCGGATGGGGCCGGCGCTGATGGCGTTGACGCGAATGCCTTGCGCGCCCAATTCATAGGCCAGATAGCGCACACTGGCTTCCAGGGCCGCCTTGGCCACACCCATCACATTGTAATGCGGCACCACTTTTTCCGAGCCGTAATACGTCATCGCCATCACACTTGAGCCGGCGTGCAGCAATGGCAGCGCATGCTTGGTCAGCGCCACCAGCGAGTAAGCACTGATGTCCAACGCCATCTTGAAGCCCTCGCGCGAGGTGTTGACAAACGTCGTGGCTAAATCTTCGCGATGAGCAAAGGCCAGTGAATGCACCAGAATATCCAGCGTGCCTTGCTGCGCCTGCCACTTGGCAAACACGTCTGCAATGTCTTCGTCTTTCTGCACGTCGCACGGTTCGACAAAAGTCGAGCCGAGGCTGGCGGCCAGCGGCTTGACGCGCCGCTCCAGCAATTCGGCGATCGACGAAAAGCCAACCGTAGCCCCCTGCTCGTGCAACGCTTTCGCTACACCCCACGCGATCGAATGATCATTGGCGACACCGAAGATCAATGCTTTCTTGCCGTCTAAGATTCCCATGGTCGTCTCCTTGGTTGGTTGATCCGTGGTGCGTCGTGCGTGGTGCGTGAATTAATATCACGCACCACGCACGACGCACCACGGCTACTTTGATACAAACGCACTCTCTTTCACCCAGTACCGCCACGGCTTGCTCAGCCACGGCTCCGGCGTGCGGCCGATGCCGACCCGTGGGCCGCACTGGATCGATCGGGCGGGCACAACGCGATCGGCTTCGATCCACACGTCGCTGCGCGCATCGGTGAGATCAACCCCATTCAGGGCCTGATCGATACGCAAAGCCTGGCACAATTTGGCCGGCCCGTTCGCTAGATCGATCATCGGGCGTGGGCCGCGCGCCGCCTGCATCAACTCCACACCCTCTACCGGCTCAATCGCCCGAATCAGCACCGCCGCCGGAAAGTCCTCGCGTTCACTGACGACGTTCAACAGCCAATGCAGCCCGTACGTAAAGTACACGTACGCCAGGCCGGGCCGACCGTACATGACGGCCGTGCGAGCGGTGCGCCCCGCGCGCGCATGACAGGCCAGATCAGTTTCACCGATGTAGGCTTCGGTCTCGACGATAATGCCCGCCACGCGCTGCCCGTCCAGATGGCGAACCAGCTTACAGCCCAACAACGCCTTGGCTAGTCGGCGCGTAGGTTGAGCGTAAAATGATTGGGGTTGGCGCATAAATTCAGGGATCAGGGGTTGGGGATCAGGGATCAGGAATCAGCCGCCTGATCCCCAGTCCCTAAGCCCTGATCCCCAATTGACCGATGCGCGAGTTTACCTTACTCGCATTCATTTGGCAACAGCCCCGCGCCCGATTATAATGGGACCATTAAGGAGCTGCATGCCGCGCAGGTCTACGTTAATCAGCGGGTGGGTATCGATCTTGGCCGGTGTGCTGATCTTCAGCCAACCGGCTTGGCCGTCAACCGCGCAAACGGCCAGTCCGCTCCAATCGCCGTCGCCTAGCGCGACGCCATCGGTCAGCCCGACACCCGACTACACGCCGCCACCGACCTTCACGCCACAACCAACTTTTACGCCCCTGCCACCCACTATGACACCAACTCTTTTATCGCCTGTCGCCGCGCCTGTCAACGTGCCGCCGCCCACCCTGTTTGATCCCATTCTGATCATCGGCGGCGGTCTGATCGTCCTGGCCGTTCTGTCGCTCTTCTGGCTGCGCCAGCGCCGATCGCGCCGCGCGGTGGCCGAACGCGCCGCGCAACCGACGGAACCCGTCAAACCGATCGCACCGCCGCCCCCCCCGACGGCCGCGCTGGAGTTCAAGGACACGGCGGGCGGCATGGTGCGCTTTGCTCTAATCACGCCGTCGTTGACGCTGGGCCGTTCAGGTGACAACGATTTGATCGTGCCGGACAGCGTGCCGGAAGCCGATACCGTTTCACAACATCACGCGCAATTCCGCCGCGATCAGGATGACTATGTCGTGCGCGATCTCAATTCGCAGAATGGTTTAACCGTCAACGGCCGCCATACCAATCACAATGTCTTGCAAGACGGCGACCGGATTGCGTTTGGCGCGGCCGAAGCGGTCTTCCGCAAGCCGTCGGGAGGTGCAGCATGAAATGCGTCAATTGCGGCACCCAAAACACCGATGATGCCAAACACTGTCGCCGTTGCGGCGCAGTGTTGCCCACCACCACCGAAATCGCCGAACCCATTCAGGCCTACGGGGAAGACTTGGGCGGCACACAGCCACTGGGCGGCGAGATCGCCGATAACGGCGGAACGCGCCCCCTCAGCGACGATAGCCTGGCGACTCTGCCACCGGGCATAGCGGCGGCCACTGGCCCGCACACGCGCCCCCTGCCGCGCAGCCGCATGTTCTTTGAGCCGCTGCCCGAGCGTGCCCTGTTAGCCGAAGACCGCTACAAAGTTCGCGCGTTGATCGAAGAAACACCAATGCTCAACACGTACTCGGCGGTCAGCCGCCGCGCGCTCGTAGACTGCAAGCAGTGCGGCTTTGCGCGCAACAACTATGGCGATCAATTCTGTTTGCAGTGCGGCGCCAGCCTCAGCAACCTTGAACCGCTCTATCCCAATTATGTGATCAAAGAAACGCTCGCGCCGGATGCCATCGCCGCCGAGCGCCGCCTGGCCGAGATGGAACTGCATCACGGCGGGGCGCTGTTGCCGATCGAGACGTTTAACGAACTCGTATTCGGCACGCGCCGCGTGTATGTGGTGCTGCCCGAGCCGTCGCCCTTTACGGCCACACGCTTGCCCTCCGCACCGGAAACCACCGATGTTGTCAATTGGGGCGTGCAATTGGCCGATGCCCTGGCTTATCTGCACAAAAACAACGTCGCCTTCGGCGCGGCCGATCTCGATCACATCGCGATCGGGGGCAAGGCCGCGCGCTGGTTCAACTTCGTCGCGGCGCGCGTGCAGACACCGGGCACCCGCAATCGCAAAGTCTATGCCGATGATGTGCTGACGCTGGCCGCCAGCCTGTTTGTGCTGCTGACCGGCAAAGCCTTCACGCCCGATGTGGTTGTGTCGCCGCCCGGACTCGATCGGACTTTCCGCAATGCCTTCACCGGCAAAATCACCACCGCCTCGCAATTTGCCGATCAACTGCGCGACGTCATCAGCGAGATTCGCCGCCCCAGCAGTTACGATGTGCGCGTGGGCCGCCTCAGCGATGTGGGTCACGTGCGGCAGATCAACGAAGACAGTTTGCTATCGATGGAAGTGGGCCGCGTGCATCGCTCGATCGGCACGCCGATCGGTTTGTACGCCGTGGCCGATGGGATGGGCGGCCACTCGGCGGGCGATGTCGCCAGCGGGCTGGCCGTCAACCTCATCGCCCAGCATGCTGCCGAAACGCTGCTGCCCGCCAACCTAGACGATCAGGCCGAAGACTTCGACGTGGCGGCCTGGCTGCGCGAAGCGGTCGCATTAGCCAACAAGACCGTGCATGAGCAGCGCCAGTTGGCCGGCACCAACATGGGCACGACGCTCGTGATGGCCTTCATCGTCGCCGGTCGCGCGCATCTGGCCAATGTCGGTGACAGCCGCGCGTACTTGATCAACCAATCGGGTCTGAAACAACTCACCGTCGATCACTCGCTGGTACAACGTCTGATCGAAACTAAACAACTCACCGTCGAGGAAGCCCGCACCCATCCGCAGCGCAACGTCATCTACAAGAACCTGGGCGATCGGGCCAACGTCGAGCCGGACCTCTTCCAGGTCGATTTGCAGCCGGGCGATCAATTGTTGCTCTGCTCCGATGGTCTAAGCGGTTACGTGGAAGACGCCATGATTCTCGACATCATCCGATCGGCCCCCGCGCCCCAGGCGGCCTGCCGCCAGTTGATCGACGCCGCCAACGCCAACGGCGGCCCCGATAACATCACGGCCATCATCGTGCAGCTGGAGACCTTGTCATGATCAGTGACGGCCGACCGTCCACCGTCGACCGTCGCTCGTCATTAGTCTGCGGAGTGTGCGGCACGCTCGCCGAGACCGGCGTGCGCTTCTGCATTCACTGCGGGCATCCCTTCCCCAATCCCATCGGCCCGCGCTGCCCGGCCTGCCACTCAATCAACTTATTGGGCGAGCCGTTCTGCGAAGTGTGCGGCGTAGCCTTGCCCGTAACGCCCTATCTGGTCGTCACGGAGACGGGCTTGCGTTTGCCCGTCTTTGCCGGCGATCAGACCTCCGTCGTCATCGGCCGCGCCGATGCCCTGACCGGCGTCTTCCCGGAAGTCGATCTAGCGCCGTACGGCGCGGAAGGGGCGGGCCTGTCGCGCCATCACGCCCGCTTGTCGATCAAAGACGATCAATACTGGCTTGAAGACCTCAACAGCGTCAACCTGACCTATCTCAACGATCAACGTCTCACGCCCGACCGACCCGTGCGGCTGAAAGACGGTGATCTGATTCGGCTGGCGCGACTGCTGGTCACCTTTCGGGCGGGATAGGTTGGCCGTCGGGTCTATCCGATGGCAAGACGTCAGTGCAAAGAAAGCGTTTCCAAGCGGAGTAAGTCACGATGACCGTTCCAGAATATCAGACGTTCATGCTGCCCTTATTGAGACTCGCCAGCGATCAACAAGATCACACCTTGAGCGAAACCTATGATCGCCTTGCCAAAGAGTTCAACATCAGTGATGCAGAACGCTCAGAGTTGTTACCCAGCGGCAAACAATCGCGCTTTGATAATCGCGTGGGCTGGGCGCGCACTTATTTGAAGAAGGCTGGGTTGATCGACAGCGCGGGGCGCGGCGTATTCCGTATCACCCAACGCGGCCTGGATGTCCTCAAATCAAAGCCGACAGCCATCACGAAAGAATTCTTGACGCGCTTTCCAGAGTTCAAAGACTTCCAGGCACGGCAAACCGTCAAAGAAGACAACGGCGCAAACGAAGAGGATCACAACCGGACACCCGACGAAACGCTCGATGCTGCCTATCAAGTTTTGCGGCGCACGTTAGCGCAAGACTTGCTTGATCGCCTCAAGAATAACTCGCCACGATTTTTCGAAAAAGCAGTCGTTGATTTGTTACTGGCGATGGATTATGGCGGCTCAAGAATCGATGCCGGTGAGATTGTAGGCAAGAGCGGCGACGGCGGCATTGATGGGATCATCAAAGAGGATAAGCTAGGGCTGGACGCCATCTACATCCAAGCCAAACGGTGGAGCAACACGGTCGGTCGCCCCACTTTGCAAGAATTTGCGGGCAGCCTGGTGGGACGCAAAGCACGCAAGGGCGTGATCATCACGACGTCGCAATTTTCGTCAGAAGCTAAAGACTATGTTGATCGGCTGGATTTGAAGATTGTCCTGATTGATGGCGAACAATTGGCCCAACTCATGATCGATTATGGCGTAGGCGTGGCTGAGAAAATCAGTTACTCGGTTAAGCGCATTGACGAGGACTACTTCACCGAAGAATAAGCATCACTGGCATTCGCCATCGATTAGAAATCGGCGGCTAACCATAGGAAACCCGCTACGCGGGTTTGGCAATCTTTGCCGTCGGATTTATCCGATGGCAAAGCCGACCAGAGCAACTTTGAATAACCATATTTCTTAACGGTAAACGACTATGCCCGACATCAACGATCAAGACTATCTGCTTAACAATCAATATCGCGACGCCGCCAACCTGGACGCATGCGTGCGGCTGCATCAGATGTACAGCACCAATCCGTATAACTGGCATCGCTGGTGCTTCGATCAACTCGATCTGCCGCCCGACGCCCGCGTGCTGGAACTGGGCTGCGGCCCCGGCTACCTGTGGCGCGAAAACCTCGATCGCATCCCGCCCGACTGGACCATCATCGTCTCGGATTTTTCAGCCGGCATGCTCGATCAAGCCCGCGCCAACCTGGCCGGCCGCGCCTTCAGTTTCGAACTCATCGACGCACAAGTGATTCCGTATGACGACGCCACCTTCGACGCCGTCATTGCCAATCATATGGTGTACCAC
>JAGOBP010000299.1 GCA_017999195.1 Thermoflexales bacterium | reverse complement strand
TGATTCGCGCTCTCGCTCGTCATCTGCTCGGTCGGCTCGATGATCAGCAGCGCGCCGCCCGGCTGCACACTGCCCCACAACGCTTGCAGTCCGCGCACTTTATCGTCCAGCACCGCCAGCAGCGACGCCGCCGAAACCACGTCCGCCGACTCCGCCGGCAGATTGAACACATCGCCGACTTTGAACTCGATGGACAATCTTTGTCGCTTGGCCAGGCGCTTCGCCGCCTGAATCATCGGCGCGTCATAGTCTAACCCGATCGTTTGATACCCGCGCTGCGCGGCCAATCGCGCCACCAGGCCCGGCCCGCTGCCCACATCCAGCCACGTTTGGCCGTCGCCGCGCGGCAGCAACTCAACCGCCGCCTGATGAACATCGCGATAAAAGTCCGCGCCCTGCACCCACGTAAACAACGCCGCCTGGATCAATTCATTCTCCTTGAGCAGACTGCTTATTTCTGAGCCATTGCTTGCGCCGTGCGAACGCCCGAGCGCGGATAAAACGCGATCAACAACCCGATGAAGATCACGGGCAGGAACGGCGCCGATGACACCTGCGACAGCGTCACGCCGCCGCTCGCCAGATAGTACAGCGTGCCCAGCCAATCGATCGCCTGGACGCCGATCATGGCGACGATCCACCGGCTGTGCTTCAGCGGATCACGTGCGGCCAAGAACATGCCAAAGGCAAAAGCGAAAGCGCGCGCCCCGAACATACTGAACAGCCAGTAAGCCCACTGCGGCGCGGCGGGCAAGCCCAGTAGCGCGCTGAATTGCGCGGGCGCAAAGGTGAAGGCCGCCCCAAAGAACACCTGGGCGATGCCGACGACAATCAACGTGATTTGCAACGACCGACTGCGATTCATGCTATTTTCTCCGTGTAAAGTGATGTGCGGCTTTGGTCAAGTGCAATTCGTTTTGGGAACAAGCGAATGAATTCGCGCCTTGTGAGCTTTTCGGCTGAACATCCGTCGGCGCAGGCCGACGATCGGCGGCACGCCCGGTAGGCGCGATTTCAATCGCCGGCCCTTATTGAAAGATCAACCGTGGCCACCGACGTTGACAAATCTTAGCACAGCATGGTATACTTTGTAAAGTAGTTACAGAAAAGTGCTATAGTTACTTAAAATGAACTAATTCGAGGCCAACATGGGCGACAAGAATTGTCCCGTGGAACGCACGGTCAACCTCATCGGCGGGAAGTGGACGCTGTTGATTCTGCGCGATCTATTTACGGGGACCAAACGCTTCGGAGAACTGCGCACGTCGTTGGCAGGCGTCAGCCCCAAGACGTTGACGGACAAATTGCGCGAACTGGAAGGCGACGGCCTGGTTCAGCGCCAAATCTACGCCGAAGTGCCGCCGCGCGTGGAGTATTCACTCACCACGCGCGGGCGGTCTTTGCAGAAGATCTTCGATGCGATGCAGGAGTGGGGCACGCAACACGCTTGAAACCGCGAAACGCCCCGGCTACAGGCGTTTCGCAAACTCCACGATGCGCTGCGTATCGCGCAGGACGGGGCCGTGCCCAAAGCACACGACGCTCGGCTTCAGCGCGGCGATCTTCTTGATCGACTGGCGATTGGTTTCAGGATCAGGCGTGAAGACCTTCAACGGCTCGCCCAGTTCCGGCCGCGTCGTGAAGAAGTTGATGTTCCGCAGTACATCGCCCACGATCAGCACGCCGTCACGCTCGCGCCAAAAGCACAGATGCCCCGGCGAATGGCCGGGCGTTTCAATCACGCGGAAATCCTCGATCAGGTCGCCGTCCTGCAAAGCTCGATCCACCCGCTGGCCGGGTCCGGCCATGAAAGTCTGCTCGAACCAGATCACCGGGTGCCGGGCATCCGGCATCGTTGGCGCAATCTGGCCGCTTTCGGCAGCGGCAACATCGTGCGTGCCCACCCAAAACGGAATCCCCAGCGTCTGACATAGATACGCGCTTGCCCCTTGATGATCAGGGTGGGCGTGCGTCAACGCATGCGCCGTTAACTGGCGTGAACCCAGCGCGTTGCGAAGGGTCTGGCCGGACAACTTGATGCCCGCATCGATCAACACCGAGCCGATAAGATACGTATTGATCAAATAACGCGGCATCACCGGAATGTGATACACATCGGGTGCGATTTGAATCATGCGTGATTCCTCCTGTCGTTTTTTCTCAAGCCCGATAGGGCCACCAGGCCAATCAGGCCGATCACCATCGCCCAGCCAAACCAATCGCCAAAGCGCGTATAAATCGTCGGGGCGTTGACGACGAACGTTTCGCCGACGAGTGCGCCACGCTCATTGACTTTGCCTTCCGCCGTGATGCGACCATACGGATCGATCACCATCGAGACACCATTGACCGTGCCCAGGCCAAAGGCCAGATGATTCTCGACGGCGCGGAAGACGGCATCGGCCGCGTGGAAGGGCGGAAACGTCGGCACGCCGTTAAAGTCGTTATCCATCGGCAAAAGAATGATCTGTGCGCCCGCGCGGGCCAACTCGCGGATGATCCACAATCGATGGACATCCCAGCAGATGGCAATACTCGCTTGGCCGTATGGGGTCTGAAAGACGGGAAAGTCAATCGGGCCGGGGACGAAGCCCGCTTTCGCTTCGCCGGACGTGAGGTTGATTTTGGCGCGACGCCCCACTTCAGCGCCATCCGGCCCGATCAGTAACGCCGTATCATGCAGGCCCGTCGTCGATGACCACGCGGTATCGACGGTGAAATAAGCCTGTACTTCAGCGGCTAACGTCTTCAACGGAGCGATGAATTGTGGATCATCGGTGCTGCTGAATTCGTTTTCCGGCCAGACGACAAAGTCGGGGTGTTGCGCCGCGATCTGCTGTGTCAGCGCCGCATCCGTATCGAAGATAGCCTGTGACACTTCAGCCGATTGGACGCGCGTTCCAGCGAATTCGCCTTGCGCCAATACGCGCGCATCCTGATTGACCATGTCGGTGAGCACGGCGACGTTGAAAGGCCGATCGGGTTGGGGCAGGCTCAGCGCGCCGCCGATGACGATCAGTGCGACAACGGCCAATGCGATCAGGCTGGCGCGCCGGACTATCTTCGTGCGCGTGATGATCAAACTCGCGACAGACACATTGACCAGCATGACCAGAAAACTCACGCCGAAAACGCCGGTTACGCTTAAGGGCTGCAAGGCCGCCGGGAAGCGCCACTGGCTATCGGCCAGCAGCACAAACCACCAATCTTCTGCAACGGGCGCGATGTATTTGACGAACTCAATCGCCGCCCATGCGACGGGCAAGCCCAACACCTTCAGCACAGCGGGCAAACGCGTGTACAACCAGACGCCCACTTGCAGCATCCCGGCATAAAACGTGCCCACCGCGAAGATGAGGAAGTAACCCAACGCGGGCGGAAAAATGTTGGGATACCAGTTATGCACGCCGCTGGAGAAGATGACGCCAAACGGCAGCGCCAGTGGAAAGACGTGTTTGGCTTGAGCGGTCAACAACACACTCAAGAGCGGCACCAGCGCCACCCAGCCGATGAAGGGCACATCGAAGCCGGGCATGGACAGGGTCAGCAGCACGCCCGACAGCGCGGACAGACCCAGTGAGATCCAGCGGCGTGATCGGGTGGAGGGCCGATCGGCGGGGGTAAGGCGGCTGAGAATTGCCATGGGTGGTGCTCCTGGTTTCACGCGTTCAACAGCGGATAATCGAATTTTTCCGTATAGCGATCCAGCGTTTTGGCGACATTCAGCAAACGTCGATCGGTGTAACGCTTGCCCGCCACCTGCATGTTGACGGGCAGCCCCGACTCGCCCAAGCCGATGGGCATTGATACGACCGGACTGTCCGTGGCGGTCAGGATCGTCGTATAGGACTGCGTGACGACATAGTAAGGCACATCCACGCCGTCCACCTGGACGGGCGTGTTGTAAATTCTGAAATCGCCAAAGTGGCCGCTGGGCGTCTGGTGTTTGATCGCCGTCGTGGAGCTCACCGGGCACAGCCAGGCATCGTACTCCGAAAGGAAGTTGTCCATCTTGGTGATGTAGTGGCTTTGCAATTCGAAGGCTTGCATCAACTTCCTGACCGAAATAGGTCCGACGATTTTTCGGTGCATGGGAATATGCTTGACGGTGTTCCTTGAGAAGACATCCCCGATGGACCGCATGACGTTTGACATGTCCAGATTGCTCTGCATCCCGACGAAGGCGCTCCACAGTTCCCAGAGTTCGGTGTAGTCCATACCCTGCGGCGCGGCTTTGACCACCGTCGCACCGGCCTGGGCCAGTTTGGCGACATACGCGGCCAGTTTTGATTTAACCTCGCGGCTGACGGGCACGCCGCCAAAGTCATCCGTCCACGCGATCTTGAGTTTGGAAATTTCGATGTTTACTCCGTCGTCGGGCAGGATAGGCGTGACGTTGCGGTCGTGCGGATTAGGCTGAACCAGAATGTCCAAGGCCAAAGCGAGGTCATCCACGGAACGCGCCAGCGGGCCGGGCACCGCCAGCGTGCGGAAGCCGTTGACCTGCCCCGGCAGCGGCGGAATGTGCCCCTCCATCGACGCGACGCCGTGAGTGGGCTTCAGGCCGTAGACACCGCAGTAACCGGCGGGCAGTCGAATCGAACCGGCCAGATCACTGCCGATGGACAGTGCCGTCATACCCGTTGCCAGCGCCGTCGCGCAGCCGCCGCTGGAACCGGCGGGCGTTCGGGTGACATCCCATGGATTGTGGGTCACACCGAAGATCGGGTTGAAGGTCTGCATGTCCATCGCCAGCGTGGTGGTGTTGGTCTTGCCCAGAATGATCGCGCCCGCCTCGCGCAAGAGTTTCACCACCACCGCGTCATCTTCGGCGATGTAGTCTTTAAGGGGCAGATAACCGGCGGTGGCACGCAGCCCCTTAACGCGATACGTATCCTTGATGGTGATTGGAACGCCGTGCAATGGGCCAGGCTGCTCGCCGTTGGCCTGCGCCCGATCGGCCTTCTCGGCTTGCTGGAGCGCGGCCGCTTCGTTCAAAGTCACCACGGCATTATACGCGAGATTGTGGCGTTTGATGTGCGCGAAGAAATCGGTCACGACCTGGCGCGCCGTGAGTTCGCCCGCGCGAATCTTGGCCGCCAGTTCAGCGGCAGTTAGAAAGTGAATGGGCGTTGGCATGTAACCGTTCCTGAGTTAACCGGCTAACTGCTTGAGCGAGTTGACCCAATTCAACACCGTCTTCACAGCCTCCGCGCCCTGATACTTCCCGACGATACCACCGGTCGCATCGATCACCACCACGCCCGCCGTTTTATCGACAGCGTTCAGGCCTACGGCCTTGGTCGTTGCGCCGTCCCAATCGGGCAGGATGAGGACGTAGTCTTCGGGCTTGACGCCGACGGGCATACTCGTAGCGGCCTTCTTATACGAATCGCGCATGGCCTTCTCGGCGAAGTTGCGGAATAGTTTGGGCACGGCATGCAGATCGACCACGTTGGCGATGAACAGCGCTTTCGGATCAGCATACGCGGGCGTTTGTCGCAGGGCCTGATTGATCTGCTCGGCTTGTTCGGCCGTTTCTTGCGTGTGGAAGAGCAGCACCGCCGGGCGACCTATCTGGCGCAGCGCGATGTTGCGCTCCGACCCGA
>JAGOBP010000298.1 GCA_017999195.1 Thermoflexales bacterium | reverse complement strand
GCCAGATCGTGTCCGTCGCTCCCGCCTTGAGCCGGGGATGGTTTCGTCATCGTTCGTTCTCCTGCGCCCGATCGGCCGGGTGGCCGTTGGTCTTGGCGGGCGCAAAGCCAAACTGGACCCCCACGCCACTGACACCGGTGATGCGGCTTAACTCGGTGACGGCGACTTGCAGGATGGTATCCAGATTGGTGAGTTGGTGGATCTTATCGGCGGTTTCGGCAATGGCCCGATTGCGCTGCGCCGCTGACTGGGCGATGTCCGTCAGGCGTTGATTTTCCAGTGCCAGCGCCAGTTGGCGCGTGACCCCGTTGATCAAGGCCTGCTCGTCGTCGGTGAATGTGCGAGCATGCGCATCCTCCAACGTGATCGTGCCAATCGGCACGCCGCGCAGTTCGATCGGGACTTGCAGCGACAAACCGGGCCTGGGCATGACCGTTGGCGTTTGACGGTGTTCATAAGTCAAAGATTGATCCAGCGCTTGCCACGCTTCGCCCGTCAACCGGCGATTGAGGATGTTTAGATCTTCCACGGCGCGGGCTTGTTCGGCGCGCAAACGCAGATTGTCCAGAGCTGCGGCGGCCTGCGCCGCCAACAGTTGCGCCAGGCTTTCGTCTTCAACCGTAAACGGCTGCCCCGGTTTGGAGCGAGTAATGGCCAGCACACCCAGCACCTGGTTTTGCCACATCAAGGGCACGCCCATGGCGCTATGGAACGGCGCATCGGCGAAAACGTTAGCGCGGCCCGTCCAAGTCAAATAGTCATCCACGCGCAAGATCAGGCCAGACGCGTACACCTTGCCCACCAGACCTTCACCGGTGCGCAATTGCCGCCCCGTGAGATCGGCCGGGCCGACGTTGATGGTGTGGCGCAATTCAAGCCGTTCTTGATCGATGGCAAACCACAAGCCCACGCCATCGGCTCCCAACAGCGAACTGCTGACTTCTTCGATGCGTTCGTACAGACGGATTTCGTCCGGTTGGCTGGACAGTTCCAGGGCGGCTTCCAGCAGGCCGGTGGTCTGTTCGGCGCGGGCACGTTCACGTCGATACCGCGTCGCATTGGTCAGGGCGATGGCGATCTGGTCGGCCATGGTTTGCAGCACCGTGGCGCTGGCCTCGTCAAAGGCGGCCATTTGGACAGACTGCACGTTCAGCGCGCCCAGGACGCGGTCGCCGACGATCAGGGGCAGGGCGATTTCTGAGCGAGTGTCGGGCAGCAACGGATTGGCAAAGCGCACGGCCTCGGTTCCCACATCCAGCGCGATGCGCGGCTGGCGTTGAGTGATCGCCGCACTGACCATCGACTTGCCGCCGATCTGCAGTTTGTGGCCGGATTGTTTGAGCACCCAGGCCACGTCGCCGGGGCCGCTGGCTTCGCGCAACAGCGCCCACTGGCCCAGGTCGTCGGTCAGGAACACGGCCGCATAATAGAAGCCAAAGCGGGCCGTGATCAGTTGCACGCTTTCGCGCAGCAGTTGATCGGGATCCAGAATCGAGGTTGCCGCGCGGCCGACTTCGGCGCTGGCCTGTAATTGCGCGGTGCGCATCTCAACGCGCGTTTCCAGCGAATCGATCAGGCTGCGGATGCGCTGTGTCATTGAGTTGAACGCGCCGCCGAGCGTGGCGATTTCGTCATGGCTGACAACGGTCGCCTGGCGGTTCAAGTCGCCTTGTTCAACCGCCTGGGCCACTTCGGTGAGCTGGCTAATCGGGCGCATGAGGCGCGTAACGACGGTGGCGCTGACCAGGATACCCACGCCCATCACGACGACCAAACTCGCAATGGCGGCTAACATGCGGGCCGTCAACAGTTGGACGGTTTGCGTGCGGTCACGGATGATGTCCACCACGCCAATCACCTGATTGGCATAGTCACGCAGCGGCGTACTAAAGATGGCCAGGTCGCGCCCGTCGATGAGGGTGCGATAGGTTTGGCTTTGCCCGGCCAGCACTTGGCGGTAGGCGTCGGCATTGGCAAAGACGGGCTGGGCCAGCGTTGACGATTGCAGCAACAGGGCGTCCAACGGCACTTGGGCCGTATCCGTAAGCGCGCGGAACGTGGCAATTTCGGCCGGGCCGCGGCTCAGCGTAATCTGCCAATCCACGCCGTATTCGCGCTTCAATTCTTCCAGCGCGGCCAGGCCCGGATCAAGCCCATACTCCACGGTGCCGATGTGTTGTCCTTGATAACTGACAGGCACCACGCCGCGCACACCAATACCGCCGCGGCCGATTTCCAGGCCGGCAATGGGCTGCCGTTGTTCATTGGCGGCGAGCACGGTAAAGCGAAAACTAGACAGGTCGTCGTCAAACCGATCGAGTTGGTGCAGCCGCAAGAATGAGGTGGCCGGCGGCACATGGAATTGGGCTTGCGATACGCCGTATTTTTCGGCCAGAATTTTGTAGGCGGGCAAAGTCAGATCGATTAGGCGCTGGCGATCTTTGGCGGCAAACGCCGCTTGAACATCTGGATTCTCGGCCAGCTGGGTGGCCAGCGACAGCGCCAACTGTTTCTGCGCTTCGGTGGCGTTGTCAAAGCTCTGCCGCAGCAACTCCAGGCTGGAGGCTTCCTGGGTTTCCAACGAGTTGTTGGCATAGGCGATGATCAGGCCGATCAACAGCACCAGCACCAGCACGAACAGGGCGATGGTTGGAAAGAGAATTTTACGCGTAACCGTCATGCGGGCCTCCTAGCTGCGCGCCTTGGTGTCAGGTTGTGACTGCGGCAGGTGGGCAGTTTCAAGCCCCGCCAGCCCCACCTTCACTTCGGTGCGCATCACGCCCAGGGCAGTGCTCAACTCATCGCTGGCGATTTGAATGATGCTGCGCATATCAGACGCGGCCAGCATCTTGCGGCTGATCTCGGCGATAAATTGTTCGCGCTCGGCGCGGCGCTCGGTCTGTTCCAGCAGGCGCGCATTGTCGATGGCGACAGCAATCTCGCTGGCGACCGCTTCCAGCAAGGCGCGATCGTTGGCGCTCCACGCGCGATCGGGGTTGAGGTCGTGCAGTTTCAACGCCCCGATCGGTTCACCGCGCACGACGATGGGCGTATCCAGCCGCGCGGGCGTCGCGCTGTCAAAGCCGGGGGCGGTATCTTGAACGGTCAGCGTGCCGCCCAGCGGCGTGGTGTAGGTGCGCCAGGCCTCGCCCGTCAGCCGCCGATTGACCACGTCCAGTTGCTTCAGCGCCGCTTGCATTTCAGCCAGGGAGCGCCGGTTTTGAATCACGACGGCGGCTTGATTGCTCAGCGTCACCAACGTTTGAATGTAGTCGGCGTCGAAGGCGCGCGCGTGTTGATAGCCAATGATCAGCAAGCCCAGCACGTTTTGATCGACGGTCAACGCCAGCGCGATCATGGCCTCGGAATTGAAGCGGTGCATCAGCATACGCAATTCCGGCGAGACATCGTCGGCGTTGACCGACGGCACAATCAACGGGCGGGCGCGCGTCACGGCACTGACCACGGGCAGTTGTTCCGGCGTAAAGCGCGAGCCGGGCCGCACGGCCTGGGTCAGCGTGGCGTAGTCGGGATGGACCCAGGTGGCCGTCAGTTCAAAGTAAGTGGGATGACCGGTTTCGTCCAGCGGGCCATTTAAGGCGATCGTTGCGCGGCTGGCGTCGGGCGTGATGTGGTCGATCAAGCCTTGCAAGATGTCGGGCGTGTTGATGGCGGTGCTGACGGCCTGGCTGGCCGCGAACAGATTACGCGTATTTTGCAGGGTTTTTTCGGTCTGCTGGAATTGGTTGGCGTTGCTGATGGCAATGGCCAGTTGGTCGGCCATGGTTTGCAGCACCGCCGCGTTGGCCTCGTCGAAGGCGGCCACTTGCTTCGATTGCACATCCAAGGCGCCCCAGACCCGATCGCCGACCATGAGGGGCAGGGCGATTTCCGATCGGATGTCTGGCAAGAACGGATTGGCTACACGTTGAGTCTCGCTGTTCGTATCCAGGGCAATGCTGGCCCGCCGGGTCTTGATCGCCGTGCCGACCATCGAGAGGGTGTTCACTTCCAGCCGGTGCTGGCGCTCTTTCAAGGTGCGGCCCGCGTTGCCGGTGGCTTCGCGCAGTTCGGCCCACTGTTGGGATGAATCGAGTGTGAAGACGGCCGCATAATCAAAGCCAAAGCGAGCGGCGATGAGGTTGGTGCTGGTGCGCAAGAGATCGGCCATGTCCAGGCTAGAGGCGGCCGCCCGGCCGACTTCGGCGCTGGCTTCCAGTTGCCGGGTTCGATCGGCCACGCGCTGTTCCAGCGAACCGATCGAGTCGCGCAGCTGATTGGTCAGCGCGTTCAACGTATCACCCAGTTGGCTGAATTCGTCGTTCGTGTCCACTTGCGCGCGAATCTTGAGATCACCTTCAAGTTGGCTGCGGGCCACCTGCGTCAAGTGTCGCAGCGGCGTGAGCACACTGGAGTTTGTGGTCACCCACGTCAAAGCGAAGGCTAACAGGGCCAGACCCAGGGCCAGGGCAATGACCGTCGCTTCGCTTTGCCTGAATTCGGCCAAGACCACTGTTCGCGAACTAATCACTTCAATGGCGCCGACGATGCGATCTGGATAGACTTGGATGGGCGCGACCAGCACCATCCAGGCCTGATCGTCGTTGCTGACAATCTGGCTTTCAATGCGGCCGGTCGCCATGACGCGTTCGTAGATGCTTGCGTCAACGGCCGGAACTTTGGCCGCGTTGCTGACATAGAAAAATAGACTTGCCAGCGGTGCGGCCGGCGCATCGGCCGCGGGCTGTAGACCGGCGGCAGCCACCGCTTCGTAGGACAGCCACAACCGATAATCGGTGTTGGTTCGATTGTGCAGCGTGTCGATAAACGCCTGATCGTAATCCAGGCCGACCTCGATCAAGCCGATCAGATCACTGCCGTCCAACAGGGGCGCGACGCTGCGTACGCCCAGCCGATTCGGGCCGATCTCCAGCCCTGCCACGGCCTGCTTCGTACTGATGGCCTGCGCCACTGTGCGGCGATAGGTCACATCGTCGCCAAATTGTTCCGGCGAGTGAACCCGCAGGAAGACTGTGCCGTCAGGCGCTTCCAGGTACAGATGCACGATATTCGCCTGGTCCTTCAATGTCGCAAACAGCGGCGCCAACAAGTCCAGCAATCCGGCGCGGTCGCGATTCTTGAACAAGGCTTTGACGTCGGCTCGATCGGCGATACTGGTGGCGAGCGCCGTCGCCGCGATTTCATTCTCGGTTATGGCGGTGCGATAGTCTTCATAAATCTGGACTAATCGGCGGCGTTCGCTCAACTGGCTCTGCTGGGCGCTGTTATCCAGGCTGATCCAGGCTTGCGTCCCTACCGTGATGACGATGATCAGAATGACGACGCCGAGCAGCTTCGTTTGCACGCTGACGCGATGGCGGCGCGGATTGGCAAGATTCACCAGCCGACTGAGATGCCGGATCGACAGCGTGCCCGATTGCGAGACAGCCAGCACGACCCCGGCGGTCAAGGCGAATTGGATCAGAGCAAAAGCGGTCGTTGCGCCGACGATGGGGCGCAGCAGGGTTTGCGACATTGCGCCTAGTGCCTCTAGCACCAGGAGAATCAGCAATGACGCGCGACGGGGACGCAGATCGGGCTGCCGGAGCAGATAG
>JAGOBP010000297.1 GCA_017999195.1 Thermoflexales bacterium | reverse complement strand
GCTAAAGACCAGCTGGCTGGTGTTGAACGAGAGGAGCGTGCGTTGGGGCAGGTTGATCGTCCCGGCGGCGAGGTTGTTGCGATTGAACACGACCGTGCCCGAGCCAAGCAACGGCTGGGTGGTATTGTAGACGGTGAAATTGAGCAAGCGGGCTAAGGCCGCCGCGTTGATGACGGTCAACGTGGTCTGCCCGTTCAATTGCAAGTTGCCATTAAAGAACAAGCCCGCCGATAACTTGGTTTCCAACGAACCCACTAACGGCAGGCTGGGCGTCGTGGAGACCAACGGCAGCACGCCGCCGACATTGGGAATGGCCCCCTGAAAATCGTAGCGCTGCGCGCCGTTGTTCCAGGTTGTGGAGCCGCCGGGTTGAATGTTGGGGTCTTGCATCGGGTTGGCGATGACGAAGATGGGCACCTGACTGGTGCAGGAACCGAGCAAAGGCCGAACGGTTACGTAGAGCGTCGATGTGCCCGGAGGCAGCAGGCTGACGTTGTAACTGGCCTGATACGGCGCGGTGGCATCCGTCCCGATGGTGAAGCGGGTCCCGTTGGGCAGTTTGATTTCAAAGGTAACGTCCCACACGAAAGCGCCTGCCGCCGTTTGAAACGTCGCGCTGAAGTTGGCATTGACGGGTGTCCCGGCCGGTCCCAGATTGACGTAGGTGCCAAATTCCTGCGAGACGGATGCTCCGCCCGTGACGGTGTGAAGCGAGGTTGGGCTGGCCGGATTCGCGCCGATGGTGGCAATGCGCGCGGCGCGGCAGCCGGACAACAGGACGGGCGCGGTGGTGAGCAGACCGGGCGAAACGATGATGGGCGGAGTCTCGACCAAGACGGGCACGTCGCCAACGACACCGGTTTGATACGTGCCACGCGGCACGGTGTCGAGGCTGAAAGAGCCATCGGGGTTGATGGGCGCGCGGACGACTTCGGTTCCGGCATTGTCGAATAGCGCGAAGTAGGCATCGATGGTTTGCGCTCGCTGGCCCGCTGGCGCTGTCGAGGTCAGCGGTATCTGGCCGGAGACACTGCCGGGCGGCGGTGCATCGATCGTGAACGCCGCACAGGCGAATTCGGCTTGCGCGGTGCCGGTCACCGTGGCACAGATTTTAGCCGCCCCCGGCGCGGCGTCGTTGGGCACGGTGAGGGTGGCGGTATAGGCATTGGCTTGCGGCGCGGTGATGGCCGCCGTCTGCGTCGCGCCGTCCAACAGCCAGGCTAGGCGCACGGCAGGATACGGATCGACGCCGCCGCCCGTCACGGTGACAGGTTGCCCCGCATAACCGTGATTGACGTTCAGCGTGATCGTGGGGGCCAGGCCGCCCGTCGGGGCGGGGATGAGTCCGCCAGACCCGATCGAGGTCGGCGGCCCGATCAAGGCGGTGTTACCAATCACTCCGGCGAACAGCATAGCAAGCAAGCAAAGACCCAGTCGGCGCATGGCATGGCTCCTTTGGTTCGCACTTGGCGATAGATATTCAGTTGACGATCAGATGATGCAATGGATGGGTGTGGGGAACAACGGCTGTAGTGAGTGTATGATCTTTCGGCAGGCTTGTCAATTTGAATTGTGTAACACCCTGTCAAAAACGACAGTCAGCCGGGGTGGGAGACTGTCGTTTTTTTGCCGCTTGTGACATTGTGATCGGAGCGGGTTATTTGCTATGCTGAAGGGGCTATGGACAAACGTCAAACGGTCATCGTGTACGGCGATTCAGTGGTGTTGGCTGGGGTGCGGACCAGCCTGGGCCTCGATCCGTCGTTCGAGGTGATCGCACATCCGCTGCCCATTAGCCAGCATGAGTTGCAGGCACTTCGTCCCCGCGCCGTCATCTTCGATATTCAATCGGTGCACCCCGAATTCAACTACGCGCTGGCACAAGATCTCCCCGGCCTGCTGTTGATCGGGATCAACCCGGATACCAATCAGGTTTTGGTCTGGTCCGGCCAGCAATTCCTGGATCTGTCCACGCAAGGTTTGGCCACAGTTATCAACCCGACAGGGCAAGGTTCTCAATCCATCTAGGAGGCACTCATGAATCAACATCGATTGTTCCGTATCGTGCGTAGTCTGGCTGTGCTGGCTTTGCTGTTGAGCAGTTTACCCATTAGCTCAACCGCCTTCTCGCAAGCACCGATCGAAACACCCGCCTCGCCGACATTGCTGGAAGGCGGGATAAGACTTCCGCCGCCGCCTGATCAACCTGAAGTGGAGGCACCGGTTGCGCCACCCGTGGCCGCGCCGAGTGTGGATCAATCGAGCGAGCCGCCAGCGGCCCCCGCGCCATTCTCAACTCAAGCGCCCAATGCCTGCGGGGCCGATCCTAAAAAACTGTCTTTTGGGCAAGATCTGGAATTATTGTTAGGCCCGTTGGGGAATACCACCAGCACGCGCATCGATCAGCCGCCAGCCTGGACTGGAACTGCGGCCGTCAACGTAACGGGCGTTTTAACGCAAAGCGTCACTGGCTGTGCGGCCAATCCGTTACCCGAGCAAGTATATTTCTACGAAGACGCCAACTATAGCGGCGGCTGTTACATTTTAGGGCCGGGCCAGTTCAAAGATGGCTCAAGCATGGGGGTGCATAACGATCATCTGTCGAGTGTGAAAATCGGCAGCAATGTCAAAGTGACGATCTACGAAGACACGAACTTTAGCGGCAGCAGCGAGACGTTTGCGGTCAACGTCCCGGCGATGAGCGGAACCTCCATCCACAATGATCACGCGAGTTCGGCCAAGGTCTGGTTGTTGCCCACCGCCTATGGCAATATCGCGGCGGCCCCGGCGGGCATCGATCGTGCGATGACGTTGTACAAGACCGCGCCGATCACGGGCGAACTGGCGATGCAAGCCTGGGATGCGGTCACGGGCTGGTCAATCAACTGGACGCGCATGGGCTTCCCGACAGGTTCGACATCGACTGACGGCAATCCGGCGTTGATCTCCAGAGGCACGGACTGGCTCATCTTTGCGCGGTATGGCGGCAAGATTGCGTATCGGGTGCAGAACGTGGGCATTTGGGGGGCGTGGGCCGAAGTGCTCGGCATCAGCGCGGCTGCTTCTGATCCGGCCGTAGTCTCAATGGACCCCAATCATGTTAACCTGTTTTATAAGAATGCCAGCGGCACGGTGTATTTCACGCAATGGGAAGCAGGACGCGGCTGGCGCGAGGCGCCCAAGTCTTTGGGCAAGCCCAGCACCACGGTCTCGATTGCGTCGGAACTAAGCGCGATCGCGCGTGATGAAAACCATGTTGCCGTGTTTGGCGTGGGTTCCGATAATAAACTGTACGTGAAAGAGTGGTCAACCGATCGATTATTGGACTGGAGCGATACTACGTGGGTTGAACTGGCGAGTAATGTCAATACGACCGTGAAACCCGCTGTCGTGTCGCGCTATACCGGTCAATTCGGCGTGGCGGTGCTGACAACCTCCAGCGCGACCGGTGGCTATACGTCTATCTACAGGGAGTGGACGGCGGCGCAAGCCAAAGATTATCCCAGCACTACGCCGGTCGGCTGGAAGACGGCGGTGACCCTGGCGGGCGGCCTCACGTCGATCGGGCTGGCGGCAACCGCCGTTGATGAGTTGTTCGCTCACGGTGTCGACAGCTCGGGTACGGCCTATTCTAAACAATGGACCGAGGCGGGCGGTTGGGGGGCGTGGGTGTCGCAAGGCACCGGCTGGGAGGCCGGGCAGGTGATTGCCACGGCCGTCAGTCGGCCGCGTGATCTGATGTTGATTGGCCGCGCGACGGGCAATCGGGTTCAGGCCAAGCGCTACACCAATCAGGATCGGGCGCTGACTCAAAGCACACTCGCCAATCCGCAAACGGGCGGGCTGCGCCGACAAGTCGTGGCCACGGTGCAAGGCCAAACGTACTGGTTTTCCAGTTATCTGGATGGCACCAATCGCTGGGTCCTGGAGGCGCGCAGCACCAGCAACTGGGCTACCGCCTATACGCGCGTTATCACAGCGGCGCATGGCACGAATACCTCAGTCACCGATAATGTTGCGCTGGCCGTTGGCGATCTCGATCAAGATGGCGATGATGAAGTGATTGTGGCCACCAAGAGTTCAAACAACAGCCAATATCAGGTTAGCATCAACAAACTGGTGTTGACCGGATCAACGATCGGCATTACGCCGCTCGCCTGGACCAGCCAGGCCATCAGCACGTCGGTCAGTGATGTTCAAGTCGCCGTGGGCGATTTGGACGGCGATGGGGCTGAACACGAATTTGTAGTCGCGGTCCGATTGAGCAGCACCAATCAGGTGTTTTTCCGAACGTATCAATTTGCGGCCAATGCCATCACCACCCTGACCGATGATCGCTACGTGACCATTGGCTATGCCGGGTGGGATCTGGAAGTCGCGATCGGGCGTTTGGGTGCGCAGTCGGCGGCCCCGGCTGAAGAGCAGATCATCTTTATGAGTTCGGGTTGTTTCGTGGCGGGCATTCGGTCCTGCGGTTCGCAGTTGGCCATTTGGCGAGTGTTCTATCAGACGCCCGCCGATGATGAGGCCAGCTGGCAGGCCGTGCCGGTGTATGAAGCCCCCGTTAACAAGTCGCTGTTAACCCAGGCCGAAGGCGCGTATTCCAGCGCGTTGGCCACGGGCGATGTCGATAGTGATGGCTGGGAAGAAATCGTCCGCACCTATGGTAACCACTTTTCGACGCTCAATGTTACTCAAGATGTGACCGGCACCGTCAACGCGACAACTGGCGCGATTGCGCCGGTGGGGGCGAGTGACACCAACCGATCGGTGACCGTTGGCGATTTGGATGGCGATGGTCGGCCAGAGGTTGTGTATAACGGCGGCGCGCTCGGAGGGACGAGAATCTTTAAGCAGATGTTGCCGGACAGCGCCAGTTTGAATGTGGTGGGCGTCATCGCGCTATCGGGTGTGCCGTTGTTAGCCGATCTGGACGGCGACTCGGCCGTAGCAACCTGGGAGTCGTGCAACGTGTTTGCCGATTACCGAGTCATATCGGTCGCCAATGCCGAGCCGATGTGGTATCAAAACGGCGCGCCGGTCACGGGCCAGGTGAGTGCCGGTGGCATGGGCAACTATAGCGGGGCGACGACCAGCGCCGAAGATGCCTGGGAGGTGTCGCTGGGCGGCTCGGTTAGCGTTGGCTTTGAGCATGAATTTCAAGCGCCTATCCTGGCGCTCAAGCTCGGTGAAGTCAGAGCCTCGGTGACGCAGGAGTTCATGGGCAGCTTTGGCCGCAAAACAGAACGATCGACGACCGTCACCGAAGGCGAGGGTGGCTTATACGGCGGCAACAGTCTGGGCTTTGGCAGTGTGTGTTATACCGCGACATCCTACACGTGCTCAAAATACACTGTCGCCCGACCGGGGTCAACTTACACCACCACGGCCATGACCTGCCGACCGGATTCGACGGTGGGCGTGGGCACTCACACGTGCAACCCCTTGGAAGACTGGTATGGCAGCCTGCGCAGTGCGGCGGGCACATCGTGGGTGCCGGTTGGACATCACACCACCAACCCCAAGGCACTGTCATACGATGTGTCCAAATATCCTGTTTCGGTTGCGCCGCCGCTTAGCGATACCTACCAACTCTGGTGGGTCAAGAAAGACCCCATCAACATCGTCTCAACCAGCAAGCCGGAAAATCCGGCT
>JAGOBP010000296.1 GCA_017999195.1 Thermoflexales bacterium | reverse complement strand
CATCAAGGCCCGACCGGTTGAACTCAAGCGAGGATTATCCTCGATAAACCATAAGAAACTATGCGTATCGAGCAGGAATTTCATGCCGTATACTCGGCAAAGTCGGCGAGTGGCGCGTCGAAGTCGTCGGCGATTGAGATCAGCCCTTTCCCGCTGCCCGGTTGACGCCGGGCTGGGGCGATTGCGCCTTGATGTTCGGAAATGTAGGCCGTTAACGCGGACGTATACAGCTCATTGAGCGAGATATTAAGTTGCTGCGCCAATTGCTCGGCCGCCTCGCGGACCGGCGGCGGAACCGTCACGATAGGCCGGGCAACCCGAGTGGTCGTTCGGTAGGCCGTACGCGTCTCTTTGACTGATTTAGCGCGGGTCGTCTTCGTCATAACTGAAAGTCTACCGCATTTCAGCACCAGCGCAAGCGGTTGGAGTTGCGCTTTGACCCAATCCGGCTACAATCCGCGCACACTTAACCGGAAGGCGATTATGGCAAACGTCCGATTCGACCACTACTACAAATATGCTGAACTCACGGCCGTGCTGCAAGCCTGGGCCGTGGAACACCCCGATCGATTCCGCCTGACCTCAATGGGCAAGTCGTACGAAGGGCGCGACATCTGGCTGGCGACCGTGACCCACTTCGCGACCGGCCCGGATACGGAGAAGCCCGCGTTCTGGCTCGAAGCCAACATCCACGCCACCGAAGTCACCGGCTGCACCGCCGCGCTGCACCTGATCGACAAGTTGCTCACGCAGTACGGCACTGATGAGAAGGTCTCGCGTGTGATGGATACGCGCGCTTTCTACATCGCGCCCCGGCTGAACCCGGATGGCGCGGAACTGGCGCTGGCCGATCGGCCCCGCTTCATCCGATCGAGTGTGCGCCCTTACCCGCGCCTCGATCAGCAGGACGGCCTGATCGAAGAAGACATCGACGGCGATGGCCGCATCCTGACCATGCGCGTGCGCGATCCGAACGGCGCGTGGAAACCGTATCCCGCTGATCCCCGCTGGCTCATCGCGCGCGAACCCGACGACGCGCCGGACAGCGGCGAGTTCTATCGCTTACTGCCGGAAGGTTCGATCCAGAACTATGATGGCGTCACGATCAAAGTTGCGCCCGCGCGCGAAGGGCTTGATCTCAATCGCCAGTATCCGATGGAATGGGCGCCCGAAGGCGATCAGCATGGCGCGGGGCCGTATCCCACGTCCGAGCCGGAAGTGCGCGCGATGGTGCAGGCCGTGATCGATCGGCCCAACATTACGGGCTATATCACCTATCACACCATGAGCGGTGTACACCTGCGGCCGTATTCGGCTCACGCCGACGATGATTTTCCCACCGCCGATTTGCGCACCTACAAATTTATCGGCGAACGCGCGACCAAATTTACGGGCTATCCGGCCAAGTCGGTCTTTCACGATTTCAAGTACGAACCCAAGCAAGTCATTCGCGGCGGCTCCGACGATTGGATGTATGACTACCTGGGCGTGTATGCGTGGACGACGGAGTTCTGGAGTCCGCAGCAGCAGATCGGGCTGAAGGACTATCACTTCATCGAGTGGTATCGCGATCACCCGCTAGAGCACGATCTGAAGTTGCTGAAGTGGAGCGATGAAGTTTTGAAGGGCAAAGGCTACATCGATTGGTATCCGTTCGAGCATCCGCAATTGGGGCACGTGGAATTGGGCGGCTGGGATCAAATGTACTCGTGGACGAACCCGCCCGCCGAGTTGCTGGAGAAAGAAATCGCCCCGCACAGCGACTTTGCCATCTTCCATTTGCTGATCTCGCCCCAGTTGGACGTGCACACTTTGAAAGTCAAGCCGCTGGGCGCGGACACTTATCACGTGCGATTGGTCGTGTGCAACACCGGCTGGCTGCCGACCAACATCACGCAGAAAGCGGTCGATCGCAAAGCGGTGCGACCCATCGAAGTGGAACTGACTCTGCCTGAAGGCGCGAAGTTGATCAACGGCGAGAAGAAGACCGAGGTCGGCCAACTGGATGGCCGCTCCGACAAGCGCAATCTGCTCTCGACCTACGCCGATGTCACCAGTGATCGCGTCAAGGTGGAGTGGGTCATCGCTGCGCCCAAGGGCGGCTCGCTCAAGATCGAGGCGCGGCATCAACGCGCGGGTACGCTTCGGCGCGAGGTTGAACTGAAGTAGAACTTTAGGACGCAGATTAACGCTGATGAACGCAGATGACAAAACGATCCGCGTAAATCAGCGTGTACGGAAGCACTGCACCGCATGTGTCCGCGTCCTATTTCAAAACAGTGAGGCTTGCGTGTAGGCCGAGAGATCATCTCGGCCTATTGCGTCCCACGGCAGCGGATCGATCGTCGTGCGCGTGGCTACCCTTTGATGCAGTTCGCGGCAAATCGACGGCGAGTATGTTTCATCGGGACAGTGGCAGAACGCAAAAACGGTTGTCCCCGCGTTAAGCCAGCCGCTCATCCGATCAGCCCACTCATTCAACAAGGCCGCATTCGCCGCCACATCCGGGTTGCCGATGTAGCGCACAAAGGCAAACGAGGCGGTCACTTCGGGCAGCAGCGGCACATCGGGCTTGCGTTCCTGCGCCTGCTCCATCAACACTTGCACCTTGCCGCCTTCCACTTTCGCTTCCGGCAAATCGCGAATGGGGCGCGTGTCGATCAGCACGCGCGCCACATCGTGCGAACGCAGCAGCGCGTTGAGTTGCTCGTGATCGGGCGCGGCAAACCAATCGAGGTGGCGCACCTCCACCGCGAGTTGCGCGTCGCGCGGCCACGCATCGAGGAACTTCGTGAGGTCGTTGATCAATTTGGGCGAATAGCGCGGCGGCAGTTGCAAGAACAGCGGGCCAAGTCTGGTGCCGAGGTTGCGCATCAGATCCACAAAGCGTTTGGCTTCATCAAGGTGCGCCATGAGTTGTCCGGCGTGACTGACATTGCGCGGCAATTTGGGGCATAGGCGAAAGTTCGCGGGCGTGTCTTCGGCCCAACGCCGCACCGTCTCGACAGCGGGCGTGGCCCAAAACGTCGTGTTGCCCTCGACTGCGGTCAAGCGCTTCGCATACTCGCGCAGGAAGTCGGCCTGCTTCGTTCCCTTCGGAAAGAAGTTGCCCACCCAATCTTTGTGCGCCCAGACGGCAGAACCGAGGTAGAAGGTCATGATGAGTGACGAGTGACGAGTGACGAGTGAGTTAGGGTTCGACTTCAGTTCCATGCTCAACCAATGCCTGAGCCGTTTTATCCCACCGATAGACTTTGAAGTGTCGCTGCAAGTCCGGCCAATAATCCGGTGTAGTGACGAGACTCATCGACACCAACGGCAATCCAGCCAGAATCTCAACCTGGCTGTTGGCTGTTTTCCGCCAGCGAATTCCAACGCTATCCACTCCGTTGATCGTACCATCTATCAGTGCGATTTGCTGCAAGCCATTTTGTACGGCATAAACATACAACCGTTGTATTCCGGCCCCTGTTTCGCCCGTATCATCGTCTGGTGGAAAAGTTGTGAGCAATAGTTCAGGTTGCCCATTATTAGTCACATCCACCCAGGCTAAACGAGTGAACTTCAATGTGCACGGGAAGTCGATATTCCCGACAAGCCTGAAGCCATTATCAACGTGTTGGTGTACTGACAAAAGACAATAGGGCTGACCTTTCTCACTTAACGAAACCGCGCCAATCCACTCTCCCAGTTCCTCGGCTGTGCCGGTATGCGCTGTAGCATTGGCAAACGTCTGCACCCAACGATCATCGACCGCTTGCCTAGCCGCCTGCGGCCCCCAAAAATCAAGCAGATCTGCATCATATTTCTTCGAGTCGAGACCGCCGTTTGCATCTCGCAATGGTGCAGATAATGCATTGTTGACGAGACGGACAGTCTCAGCAGTTGCCTGATCAAAGACGCGATTGATCTCTATGCCCGGTGCAATTTGGCTCTGTTGCGCAAGCCGGAAGACCTGTCCGTCCCAATGGTAAATGCTTTCGACATCCGGGCCGATCGTGCGCCGCATGGTGGAGGGAATTGTTAGTGAAATAGGCTTTTCTGGCAAGATTGGAACTTGATTCGACAAATAGCGAGTAACAACCCGAATCGTGTTGGTATCCGGTCTTTCAACCTGGGCTATTCGATACTCACGCGCGATGCTATCCAGCGATACCCAGGCGTAAGTCCAACGGCTCGTTTCTACTAACTGCGCATTCCAGATCAACCGGCAAGTAGCCCCATCACATCGAATCCAATCTTGTTGCCATTCGGCCAATAATGCGCCTGTGCCGCCGCCACAGGTCAAGTAATTTACTACAACATGATCGGTTTCAACGGCCGCTTGAATTTCACCACAATAATGACCATACTTTCTCTCGATATAAACTTGTTCCCAAGCGCCGTTAATTCGCTTAAGCACTGCAAAATATAAAACTGCATCCGAAATTTCATAAATTCGTCCAGCGACGACGATCTCTGCAAGTCGGTCATGATCTAGGTCGGCGTTCTGCCGTGTAAACTGATTAAAAGGATCGCCGTCTGAGCCAAGCGGGACGTTTGCCCAGTTGCGATTTAACAGTTGTGCGATTTGTTGATTAGTAGGATTCATCGCTGTTAACACATATGGCGTCCCTACGATAGTCGGCACTGGCGTTCGAGTGGGTACTCGCGTAGGCGTCGAGGTCTGTGTTGGGAAGGGTGTTTCCGTAGGCCGAGGCGTGTTCGTCGGCGGCACACTTGTGGAGGTCGTAGTCGGCGCAACAACGACCTCGGTCGCCATTGTCGGCGAAGAAGCCGCGCACGCCGCCAAAAGCAACAGGCCCAACAGCGCAACCAACTGAATCGAACAGCGTTTCAGAGTTTTCATGTTGCCAGTATATAACCGATTTCCACTATGTCATTCTGAGCGAAGCGAAGAATCTCTAACCCGATCAACAAGCCCAACCACTGGAGGGAAAGATTCTTCGCTCGCTAATGCTCGCTCAGAATGACACCGAAGAACAGGTCACAACTCCGAGACCATAAACGCCACCGTCACGCCGTCGCCGCCCTCGCCGTCCTTGCCGCCCTCGAAGCGCTTGACGTGCGGATTATTTTGCAGCGCCTCGCGCACGGCTTTCTTCATCGCGCCTGTGCCCTTGCCGTGGATGATGCGCACGAACGGCATGCCGTTCAACGCCGCCGCGTCCAACTGCCGGTCCAGTTCCATGATGCCTTCCTCGACGCGCAGGCCGCGCAAGTCCACCTCCATGCGCGCTTGCGTCGTCGTCTGGACGGTGGGCGTGCTGACGACGGCCTTCGCCAACTGCGGCGATGATCGCCACTCCACTTCATCCGGCTTGACGCGCATGCGCAGCGACCCGATCGCCACTTCCACCTGCCCGCGATCGAAACCGCTGACTTCCGCAATCGAGCCGATCCGTTCGACAAAGACATGATCGCCCACGCGGATCGCATGGCGCGGCCCCAACGCCGGTTTCTCGATCGGAGTCGGTGACGGCACGATCGATTCAGCCTGTTTTTCTAGTTGATCGACTTCTTCACGTAAAGCGACCACTTCCGGTTGTTGCAGAACCGATAGTTTTTTCCGCAGCCCGTCGACCTCCGCGCGCAAGGCGTCGATCTGGTGCTGCACATCGGCCCGTGCTTTCTTCAGGATGGTGGCACGCTCGTCTTCGATT
>JAGOBP010000295.1 GCA_017999195.1 Thermoflexales bacterium | reverse complement strand
GCGGGTGGTGGACGAGTACATCCCGACGCCCAAGCGCGAGACGGACAAGCCGTTCATGATGTCGGTGGAAGACGTGTTCAGTATCAAAGGCCGCGGCACGGTGGTGACGGGGCGTGTGGATCGCGGCGTGATCAAGCCGGGCGACCCGATCGAGATCGTGGGCTTGCGCGACGAGACGCGAACGACGGTTGTGACGTCGATGGAAATGTTCCACAAAGTGTTGGACAACGCGGAAGCGGGCGACAATGCGGGTCTGTTGCTGCGCGGCGTGGAGCGTGACGAAGTGGAGCGCGGCATGGTGTTGGCCAAGCCGAATTCCATCAAGCCGCACCGTGAATTTGACGCGGAAGTGTACGTGTTGAAGAAGGAAGAAGGCGGGCGTCACAAGGCGTTCGTGAGCGGGTATCGGCCGCAGTTCTACATCCGGACGATGGATGTGACGGGCGAGATCACGTTGCCGGAAGGCGTGGAGATGGTGATGCCGGGCGACAATATCAAGATGCATGTGCAGTTGATCATGCCGGTGGCGTTGGAAGTCGGCTCGCACTTCGCGATTCGCGAGGGCGGCTTGACGGTCGGCGCGGGCGTCATCACCAAGGTTCTGGGCTAATCTATTGACGAGTGCGGCCCCTTGGACCGCACTCTCTTGAAGTAAACAGCTGGGAAAACAAGGAAACAACACGTTATGGCCAAGCAAAAGATTCGAATTCGCCTCAAGGCATACGATCATCGTGTACTGGATCAGTCGGCGCAGCGTATCGTCGAAACGGCCGAGCGCACTGGCGCGACCGTGGTTGGCCCCGTGCCACTCCCGACGAAGCTCGAGCGCTTCACGGTGCGGCGCGGCGCCTTCATCGATAAGGACAGCCACGAGCACTTTGAAATTCGGACGCACAAACGTCTCATCGACGTGGTCGATCCGGATTCCAAGACGATCGACACGCTGATGCGCTTGAATCTACCGGCGGGCGTCGACATCGAAATCAATCTCTAATTTGCTTGGCAGGCCGATCGGTGAACGCGACTACCGCGTGCGATCCTGACGGCTTGAGGGATGATGCAGCCCCAACCCTGTGCTGACAGTCCCTATTCAGTGGAGGATTTATGAAGGGTTTACTCGGTCGTAAGTTAGGCATGACTCAAATCTTCAATGAGCGCGGCGAGAGCGAGCCGGTGACCGTAATTGAAGCCGGTCCGTGCTACGTGACGCAAGTCCGTTCGCTGGAGAATGAGGGCTACGCGGCGATTCAGATTGGTTTCGATTCGCCAAAGAAAGTCACCAAGTTGACGCGCGGTGAGCGCGGCCACCTCGGTCTGTTGAAGACCGATGACAAGCACGCCAAGCGCCGCACGTTGGCGTCGGAAGTTCCGGCCTTGAAGCACCTGCGCGAACTGCGCGCCAAGCCAGCGGAAGGCTATACCGAAGGTCAAAAACTGACGGTGGAGATGTTCGGTCTAGGCGAGCGCGTGGATGTCGTCGGCACGTCGAAAGGCCGCGGTTTCGCGGGCGTCGTCAAGCGCCACGGCTTCAACGGCGGGCCTCGCACGCACGGTCAATCGGATCGTCTGCGCACCTCCGGCTCCATCGCCGCAGGTACAACGCCCGGCAAGATTCACAAGGGCAAGCGCATGGCCGGTCACATGGGCGTCGAGCGCGTAACCAGCCAGAACCTGCGGGTTGTCCTGTTGGATACTGAGCGCAATTTGATTGGTGTGCGCGGCTCAGTCCCCGGTGCGATTGGCGGGCTGGTGCTGGTGACCGAGACTCGGAAGAAGTAATGGAGTATTGGCGATGAAAATCCCATTGATTAACATGTCCGGCGAAACCGTCGGTGAAGTCGAACTCAATCCAGCCATTTTTGAAGCGCCCGTCAATGTGCCGTTGATGCATCAGGCACTAACGCGCCAGCTGGCGAACGCGCGTCAAGGCAATGCCAAGACGAAGAATCGCAGCGAAGTCAACGGCAGCACTCGCAAGATGTGGAAGCAAAAGGGCACGGGTCGCGCTCGCCAGGGCAGCCGCAAGGCACCGCACTGGAAGGGCGGCGGTAACGTGTTCGGGCCGCAGCCGCGTGACTACACCCAGCGCATGCCGTTGCGCATGCGCCACGGCGCGCTCCGCTCGGCGTTGAGCGCCAAGGCCGCCGATAGCAGCATCGTCGTGCTGGAAAAACTCGAACTCGAGAAGCCCAACACCAAGACGATGGCCTCGGTGCTGGTGAATGCCAAGGCGGGTCGCAAGACGCTGGTGCTGTTGCCGGCCAGCAATGAAAACGTCGAGCGCTCGATCCGCAATCTCGACAATGCGATGTACGTGCGGGCGCAATATCTGAATGTGCGCGATTTGTTGGGGAACGAAACCATCCTCATCCCGCAGGGCGCGCTCGAAGTCATCAACAACCTGTTGGGTTAGGTGAGGTGAACTATGCACATCTATGAAGTTCTCAAGCGCCCATTGCAGACCGAGAAAACCATGTATCTGAAGGATCTCCACCAGTATGCGTTCGAGGTGGATGATCGCGCCAACAAGACCCAGGTCAAAGAAGCCGTCGAAACCATTTTCAAAGTCAGCGTGGTGTCGGTGAATTTGATGAATCAGCCCGCCAAGCGCCGCCGCAATCCGCGCAGCCGCGCGATCGGCAAGAAGGCTCAGCAGAAGGTCAGGGCCGCCGGCTGGAAGAAAGCGATCGTGACGGTGCAAGCCGGTCAGCAGATCGAACTGTTCGAAGGCGTCTAAAGGAGTGTGCCATCGTGCCGATTAAAAAGTATAAACCCACTTCGCCCGGCCGTCGTGGCATGACGGGCGACACGTTCGAAGATATTACCAAGACTACGCCTGAGAAGTCGTTGCTGAGCGACAAGCGCAAGCGCGCCGGACGCAACTCGTACGGCAAGATCACCGTTCGCCATCACGGCGGCGGTCACAAGCAAGCCTATCGCATCGTCGATTTCAAACGCGACAAGCACAACGTCCCGGCCAAAGTGGCGGCGATCGAATACGATCCCAACCGCACGGCCCGCATTGCCTTGCTGTTCTATGCGGATGGCGAGAAGCGCTACATCATCGCGCCCGCCGAATTGAAAGTTGGCGACAGCGTCGTCAGCGGCCCCACCGCCGAAGTGCGGCCGGGCAACTGCCTGCCGCTGGCCAACATGCCGCTCGGTACGCTCGTCCACAACGTGGAAATGCAACCGGGCAAGGGCGCGCAAATGGTGCGCTCGGCCGGTGCTTCGGCCCAATTGCTGGCCAAAGAAGGCGATTACGCCACGCTGCGTCTCCCCTCGGGCGAGATGCGCAAAGTTCGCCAGAGCTGCTACGCCGTTGTTGGCCAGGTCAGCAACATCGATCACAACAACGTGAAGCTAGGCACGGCCGGCCGCAAGCGCCACATGGGCATTCGCCCGACGGTGCGCGGCTCGGCGATGAGTCCCCGGGACCATCCGCACGGTGGTGGCGAAGGCCGCTCCCCGATCGGTATGCCCGGTCCGAAGAGCCCGTGGGGCCAGCCGACACTCGGTTTCAAGACGCGCCGCAACAAGGTTAGTGATCCATTGATCGTCCGGCGACGCGGTAAGAAGCGTCGTTAAACGCGGAGGTTGAGATGTCTCGATCGTTGAAAAAAGGGCCGTTCATTCAGCCCAAGCTATTGAAGAAAGTTGAAGCCATGAACAAATCGGGTGACAAGAAGGTCATCCGGACTTGGTCGCGCGCCTCGACGATCTTCCCGCAAATGGTCGGTCATACGATCGCGGTGCACGATGGCCGCCGGCATGTGCCGATTTACGTCACCGAGAATATGGTCGGCCATAAGCTCGGCGAATTCGCACCGACCCGCACGTATCGCGGCCACTCGACCAAAGAAAAGGCCGAGGGCGCGACGACCAAGGTCGAGGGCGGGAAAGGTTAGGTGAGCCATGGCTGTTATCACTGAAGTCCGCGCAATTACGCGCTTCGCTACCGTCTCGCCGCGCAAGACCCGCTTGGTCATCGATCAGGTTCGGGGCATGCAGGCCGAGAAGGCGCTGGCCGTGCTGAAGTTCCTGCCGAACAAGCCCGCCGAGGTCGTTTACAAGACGATCGCTTCGGCGATGGCGAACGCGGAAGAGAACTTGGGCCTGTCGCGCAGCGATCTGTTCGTCAAAGAAATTAAGGCCGACGAAGGCCCGCGCCGCCAGTGGCGACGCTTCGGCGCGCGCGGCCGGTTCAAGCCAATTATTCGCCGCTCGTCGCACATCACCGTCGTGTTGACCGAGAAAGTTAGCTAAGCCGCTGGGCTAGATAGGGGTGTCACTTGGGTCGCAAAATTCATCCTTACGGTTTCCGTTTAGGCGTCATCCGTGACTGGAATTCGCGCTGGTTTGCCAAGAAGGGCGCGCAGTATGCCACGCTATTGGCCGAAGACTTTGATCTGCGCAAGTTTATCCGCAGCAAAGTCGGCCAGGCTGGCGTGTCCAAGATCGGCATCGAGCGCTTCCCGAATCAGCTGATCGTCACCATCTTCACGGCCAAGCCCGGCATCATCATCGGGCGTAAGGGCGCGGCAGTTAAAGAACTGCGCGAATCCCTGGAAGCGAAGACCGGCAAGAAGGTCAAGTTGGAAATCTCCGAAGTGGAGAAGCCTGATATGGAGGCCGCGTTGGTGGCCGAGAATATCGGCGGCCAGCTGGAGCGCCGCATCAGCCACAGCCGCGCGATGAAGCGTGCGGTGCAGCAGGCCATGCGCCTGGGTGCGCTGGGCGTCAAGATCACGTGCTCGGGCCGTCTGGCCGGTTCAGAAATGGCCCGCCGCGAAACCGTGATGGAAGGCCAAGTGCCCCGCAGTACGCTGCGCGCCGACATCGATTTTGCGCGCGCCGAAGCGCTGACCACCTATGGCCGCATCGGCATCAAAGTGTGGATTTACAAGGGTGAAATTCTGCCCGAAGCCAAAGCCAAGCCAGAAGCGGCTGCGGCGACTGCTTAATGATTCCGTTGGGGCAGCGGCCAGCCGATTGAGCTGGTGCGGCCCTACGAGTGATTTGGATGGGAGTGTGAAGCTATGTTGATGCCAAAGCGCGTTAAGTGGCGCAAGCAACAGCGTGGACGCATGACGGGTAAAGAACTGCGCGGCGTCGAAGTGGTCTTTGGTGACCTGGGCCTGCAAGCCCTGGAGCCATGCTGGATGACCCAGCGCCAGATCGAAGCGGCTCGCCGCACGGTCGTGCACTTTGTCAAGCGCCGCGGCAAGATGTGGGTGCGTGTCTTCCCGGATAAGCCGGTAACCAAGAAGGCGGCGGAAACCCGCATGGGTAAAGGCAAGGGCGCGGTCGATCATTACGTGGCGGTTATCAAGCCCGGCCGCATTATTTTGGAAATTGGCGGCGTTGATGACGCCACGGCTCATGAAGCGCTCAAACTGGCGGCCTACAAACTGCCGATTAAGACGCAGATCATCGGCCGGCGCGATTTGACCGCCGGTGGCACGGGAGCATAGGGCCATGCAAGCGAGCGAACTGCGTAATCTGGACGTTAACGAAATCACCGCCAAAATTGATGCGGCGTATCAAGAGCTGTTTAACCTGCGCTTTCAGTGGGCGTCCGGCCAGCTGGAAGATCACAATCGGATGACCGTGCTGCGTCGCGACATCGCCCGGATGAAGACCGTCCTGCGCGAGCGCGAACTGGCTGCGCT
>JAGOBP010000294.1 GCA_017999195.1 Thermoflexales bacterium | reverse complement strand
CGTCAACAGCGCGTCGCCGGTGTTGGACGAGCAATTCGCCGCACCCAGATCACGCTAGCGCCCAGCGCGTTTCCGCCCTATGACCGCCGGACTATTGTCCGGGGGTCTTGTTTGCGGTAGGGTAATCTATCCCTTTCACACACTAGGAGCGCCATCATGTTGAAACGTGGACTTATCAGTCTGGGCATCATCAGCCTGCTGGTTACTGCGCTGATCATACTTTCCGCGCCAACCCGCAGTGTCGCGGCTTCGGCCGTCGCGCGGCCCGCGGCTGATTGCGAAGTCGTCAGCTGCACGGTGTATCTGCCCATCATCCTCAAGCCGCTGCCGCTCATCCCGCCGATCTTTGAACTGACCCAGGGTGTGCAGCAACCCGATAATTCCGTGCGCCTGATCGCGCAGCGGCCCAGCGTGCTGCGCTGGTCGCTCACTTCGCCCACCGCCGACGCCAGCGTCAACGGCTACCTCATCGCCACGCGCAACGGCGAGACGTTGGCCGGTTCACCTCTGGCCGCGTCGAACAATCCGCGCACCCTGAAAAACACGGTAAATCGAGCCGTGCTGAACGACACTTTCAATTTTCAAGTACCCGCCGACTGGGCTGATGGCACGGTCAATCTCAGCGCGTATGCCGTCAATGCCAGCGGCTTCTTAACCACGACCAGCGCACAGCCCTTCAACTTCACCACCAGCACCGCGCTGCCCGTCAAAGTCGTGCCCATTGAATATCACTGCACCAGCGGCGGCACAGGCACCACCACCCCCAGCGGCCCGTACGATTATTTGGTGGATTACACCTTCCGTACGTATCCGGTGCCGTCCATCGCCTTATCCACCCACGCGCCGGTGCCTTATTACGGGCGCTGCAATAGCAGCGGCGTCCCCTTGCCCTGGTCGTCCGCTGACCCCAACAACTTCACCGCCTGGAGCGGCATGTTGAATGCCGTAACGGGCGCCTGGCAGGCCGACGGCAGCCCCAACGTCTACTACTACGGCCTGGTGCATCTGGACTGCGGCGGAGGCTGCGTGGCGGGCATCGGCTGGCTGGGCCTGCCAGCGGCGGTGGGCTTCGATGGGTTTGGCGTGGCTCATTCGGGCGCCAGCGACACGCACGCGCACGAAGTGGGCCACAATCACGATCGGTATCACGCGCCCGGCTGCGGCGCGGGCAATCCGTCGGCGTTTCCCTATCTCGACGGCAACGGCCGCGCCATCATCGGCAATGCCGCTCATCCCAATTACGGGCTTGATCTCAGTTCATTGGCCATCTACACGTACGATCGCGTCGGCGGCGGCTACTTTGATTTCATGACCTATTGTGATCCGGCGTGGGTGTCTGATGTCACGTATGAGGCCCTGTGGCAGTACGACAACATCACGCTGGCCGCACGCGCGGCCAACCCGATCGGTACGCGCTCCTTCGTAATCCATGGCGCGTTCGATTCGCGCACGGGGCTGGTCGAGTTCAAGCCCACGTACGCGGTCAACATCCCGGCCCGATTGCCCCAGCCCGGCGATTACGTGCTGGAATTGCTCGATGCCCGCTCAAACGTAATGGCCGCCTATCCGTTTGAGATGGCCCGGGCCACACCCGACCGATCGGATGCCGCCCCTGCGCCCGAAGTCAGCGGCTTCCATCTCAGCGTGCCCTACGTCGATGGCGTCAACGCCCTGCGCGTGCGGCGCGGCAGCGTTATTCTGGGCCGCCAACAAGCCGGAGCCACCAACCCAACCGTAAACGCCGCGCAGGTCCGATCGGGCCAGCTCAGCTGGTCGGGTGTGGCTGGTACGCAGTATCTGGTCCGTGCCTCCCTCGACAATGGCCGTACCTGGGAAACGCTCGGCTTCGATCTCGATCGGCCCAGCGTGAATCTGACCGCCACGCACCTGAGCGGGCAACGGGCGCAGATTGAAATCATCGCCAGCAACGGACTGAACAACCAAACACTCCGCCTGAGTTCGGTCTTTGTGCCCAAACAATAAACTAGATAAATTTAATAAATATTGACAGACACTCTGGGTGTGCTATAATTTTTTCATGACAGTTAGAGGCACACCTTATGACCGACGCTAGACAAGATATCCTGAACATTTTGCGCGAACGCGGCCAAGCGGACATCAACGAACTTTCGACGGCGCTGGGCTTGTCGCCAGTGACCGTCCACTATCACATCAACGTTTTGCAGCGTGACGGGCTGTTAGAAGTGAAGGCCCTGCGGCAAGGCGTGGGGCGGCCCAAGAACGTCTTTGCCCTGCGTGACGCGGCCTTTGAAAAATTTCCGCAGAGTTATCACCGGCTAAGTGATCGCCTGCTGGAGATGTTGAAGAGCCGGTTGACTGAAGCCGACATTCAAGACTTATTTGAGCGTATCGGGCGTGAAATCGCCGGTGAGCACGCGGCGGCCTTGAAAGGCAAGTCGCTGGAGCAGAAGATTGCGACGCTGGTCGATCTGCTGGGCGAAGAAGGCTTCATGTCGCGGCTGGAAAAAGTAGGCGTCGATCAATTTGTGCTGACGCAGTATAATTGCCCGTACCAGTATGTGGTCACGCGCCATCCCGAAGTGTGCGAACTGGATTTGCAGTTGATGAATTCGGCTTTGGGCACCTCGGTGACGCGCCACTCATGTGTCGTACACGGCGATTCAGTGTGCACGTTTCACATCACTCCCAATCCGTAGGAGATCGTATGTCCGATACCGTCGAAGTCCAGGAATACTCGCCCGAAGAAACCGCCCTGCGCGATGCCTTGCGCAGCGTGGTCGATCCCGAACTGGGCCTGAACATCGTGGAACTGGGCTTGATTCGCAAGCTCAACTTTCAACCCGACCTGGTTGAGATCACGATGATCATGACCACGCCTTTCTGCCCATATGGCCCGGCCATTTTGGAACAGACCCGGCGCGCGGCCGAAAAGCACGCGCAAATCCCGGTGAAACTAACACTGGGGATGGAGATGTGGGAACCGTCAATGATGGAAGGCGGCCCACCCGCCGAGTGGGGACTGTACTAAGCAACTGCGACCCTTCGGGTTAACACAATCCGAAGGGTCTTCTTTGGCGACAACGATGGACAACCCTGAATTTGCCTGCGAAGTGCAACGCCCCGACGATCAGATCGATCTGGCGCGGGCGGCGTTGTTGTTTGCCCGCGACGCCTATCCCGATCTGAATCCGCAGTTGTATCTGAACCAACTGGACGAATGGGCCGATGACGCCCGATCGAGTGTGCGGGCGGCCGCTGATCCGATCGAGCCGCTGAACGATTTCTTGTTTGGCAAATTGCGCTTCATCGGCAATCGCTTGTTCTATAACGATCCGCTGAATAGTTATCTCAACAAGGCCATCGATCGGCGCGTGGGACTGCCCATTACCCTGTCGGTGATCTATTTGGAGATCGCACGGCGGTTAAGCCTGCCCGTCGACGGCATCGGTTTGCCGGGGCATTTTGTGGTGCGGTACGCCGGACCCGAGGGTGTGCAGTACATCGATCCGTATTATCAGGGCCGCTTGCTCACGCTCGACGATTGCCAGCAATTGGTGGCCGAACGCACGGACGGAAAATCAACGCTGCAACCATCGATGCTGGAGCCGGTCTCGGCGCGAGTTATCTTGATCCGTATGCTGAACAATCTGAAGAATGCGCAGCTGCATCAGGGCCACTTCGATGACGCCCTGCCCGCGGTGGAACGCCTGATGGAGTTGGAACCGGACGAGGCGATTCACGTGCGCGATCTGGGCTTGCTGCATTATCAGCTCAATCACTACAGCACGGCCCTGCGGCACTTACAGCGGTATCTGGTCTTGGACAATATCACCACCGATGACCCGGTGCGACAAGTCATCAGCAACATCCAAACGTATCTGGCCCGCCTAAATTAAAACTCCCGCTGCGGCGGGAGTTTTGATTTTCACAAACAACCTCACCCTTTACCCACACCCTCCGACGCGGGCGCGCCCGCCGCATTCGCGGCCACCATCGCCGCCCCGATGATGCCTGCCTCATTCAACGACTGCGCCGGAACAATCTTCGCTTGCGCACGCAGGTATTCGCCAAACTTGGCGTAAGACTTGCTGACGCCGCCGCCGATAATATACAGATCAGGCGAAAACAAGGCATCCAGTTCGGCCAGCACTTCATTGACGCGCTTGGCCCATTTCTTCCAACTCAACTCTTTGTCGGTGCGAATGCGATCGGCGGCAAAATGCTCGGTTTCTTTGCCGCGATGCATGACCAGATGGCCTAACTCAGTATTCGGCACCAGGTGACCGTCCACAAACAAAGCGCTGCCGATGCCCGTGCCAAAAGTCAGCAGCAGCACCACGCCGCGCATATCGCGCCCCGCGCCATAGACCATTTCGGCCACCCCGGCTGCATCGGCATCGTTGACCACCACCACCGGGCAATGCGTCGCTTCGGTAAACAAGGCCTCGGCATTCGTGCCGATCCAGGCTTGATCGACATTGGCGGCCGACAGTGTCACGCCGTGCCGCACCACCGCGGGAAACGTCACCCCGATCGGCCCCGCCCAATCAAACTGGCGCGCCACCTCATTCACCGCGCTGGCGACGGCCGGCGGCGTCGATGGCTGCGGCGTGACCACGCGAAACCGCTCGCCCACCAGCACGCCGCGCGCCACATCCACGGGTGCGCCCTTGATGCCCGAACCGCCGATGTCGATTCCCAGAACTTCCATGTCTCAACCTCCGTGCGAGATGGTTGCGCCCATTCTACAACAAAGCCTTGCCTCTTGACAAACCCGTGCGCTTCGATTATTCTACTTTCAACTGGTCAGACCTCTTACCACAGGACAAACGCTATGACGTGGGACACACCCGTTCGCCCGGCCGAATTGCTGGAGACCCGCTTGATCAACGCCATTCTCGACGATCAATTCCCAATCAACTCCAACCTGCCGCCGGAGCGCGATCTGGCGACGCAGTTGGGTGTGACGCGCCCCACCCTGCGTGAAGGCTTGCAGCGCCTGGCCCGCGACGGCTGGATCGAGATTCGGCACGGCAAGCCCACCCGCGTGCGCGACTACTGGAGCGAAGGCAATCTGGCCGTGCTCGGCGCGATTGCGCGTCACATGGATCACCTGCCCGCCGACTTCGTGCCAAACCTGCTGCACATCCGCGCGCTGCTGGCGCCCGCCTATACCCAGCTGGCCATCAAACGCAATGCCAAAAAGTTCGCGCAGTTCCTGGACTGGTATGACGGTGTACCCGACACCGCCGAAGGCTTTGCGCTGGCCGATTGGGAACTGCATTATCGCCTGACCACCGAATCAGGCAATCCCATTTTTACCTTGATTTTCAATGGTTTCAAAGACCTGTATCCAACCATGGGGCAACTCTATTTTGCCTCGGCCAAAGCCCGCGCCCGTTCGCGCAAATTCTACGCCGAACTGCTGGCGGCCGCGCAAGCCAATGATCCCATCCAGGCTGGCCAGGTGATGCAGGCCGTGATGGATGACAGTTTGAAGTTATGGAAAAAGAAATAGCGTTGGATGTTGGACGTTGGATGTTGGAGAAGCTCAACTCAACCTAAGCGCCTCCAACCTCTAACCTCCATCCTCCAACTTCCAAAACAGGAGCCACCATGCGACGTTGGAACGTCTGGGGCGATGAAGCCACCACCTATCACTTACCGGAATCCGCCGTGCGCTTCTTGGAGAGCCGCGTCGGCGCAGGCCGCGTCACGCCCGATGCCGATTTCAA
>JAGOBP010000293.1 GCA_017999195.1 Thermoflexales bacterium | reverse complement strand
TTGAAAGGCACGGCCTCCCACATCACATCGAACTGGGAGGCCGTGGTTACCTTGACAATGTTAAATTACTGCCCCGGCGAATGAATTCGCGGCAACAACCACACGAAGTCGGCCTACGCCGACTAGCCGACGCAGGGCGGCTTCGTGTAGTTGTAGGTGCAGTTTCAACTGCCGAGTGAAATCTAACATTGTCAAGTTGCTGAGTGAACATTTGCCGAGAGTTGATCAGGCCTTACTGGATCTGCTCAAGTAACACGGCCACACGAGTTTTTTCTGCGGGGACATTGAGACGCTCGAAAATTGCTTGGGCTTCGATTAATCTTGCCCTGGCTTCAGATACCTCTTTGTTCTGGAGGAGGGCTTGGGAATAATCGATTAATGTCATGCCCAGGTCAAACTCCTGATTTAAGTCTTGTAACGTCGCGACACTACGGCTATAGTCTTCAAGCGCTTCTCTCAGGCTGTCCTGCTGTTGATGAATTTTCCCCAGAACTCTATAGATGATACCTTCGCGAGTTCGATCGCCTGATATTCGAGCATAGTTGAGCGTCTCATTGCTGGCGTCAAGTGCCTTCAATAAATTACCTGATTCAAGATAGCACTCGGCCAGTTGGCGATAGCACTCCGCTTCAGTCTGCTCTGAGTTTATTTCTAGGCCAATCTCCAACGCTGTCTCCAGATGCGAGATGCCTGCTGCCAGATCACCCAGAGCGCGACACACCTCGCCCAGATTAATGTGACAATCGGCAATCCCCTGATTATCGCCGAGGCGCGTCTTGATTGCCAGGCTCTGTTGATAGTAGTTGTACGCTCCAGTGAAATCTCCACGGTTGTACTGAACAATCCCCAGATTCTGCAAGATGGTTGACTCGGCCGGCACATTACCCAGACGACGCATTGTATCAAGTGCTTGCTCCAGGTAATTGGCACATCGTGCCAGATCGGTTTGAGAATAGATGATGGCCAGATTGTTGTAGATCTTCGACGCGCCGTGTTCGTCACCAATTCGCTCAAGGATCAGTAGACCGCGCTCGTAATTCCAGATAGCACGCTCGATCTGGCTATAACCTTCGTGTGCATTCCCCAACTCATTATGCGCCTGCGCGATCTCTTGATAATTTGACGAGTCGTCGATGATCGTCAGGGCCTGTTCGCCGTCTTCGATGGCTTTCTCAAACTGCCCCTGCTGATGATGAACGCGGCATTCCAGCGTCAACAGCCGTGCCCGCTCCACACTGCCGACGTGTTCTGCGCCCAGCAATTTCAGCCCGGAGGCGCACTGGGTCAGCGCGGCCTCGTAATCGCCGCGCTTTTCGTACACCGCGCCCATGCGTCGATAGAGCGCGGCCAGTTCCAGCGACTTGGTGCGGAAGCTGAGCGCGCGCGTGAAGCAGGCCAACGCATCTTCATACTGGCCGACGTGATAGAACACATCGCCCAGACCTTCGGCGGCGGCGGCATTATCGGCCGGGGTGCCCAGATGATCGGCCAGTAGCGCGGCTTGTGTGAAGAATTCGATCGCCTCTTTGTTGGCGTAGGCCGCGCGCGTCTTTTCACCGGCTTTGATCAGGTACGTCAGCGCTTGCTTGCGATCATCCGACAGGCCGTAATGATGCGCCAGCAGTTCGTACACTTCTTCGATCTGATCGGGGTGCGTCTCTTCCAATTGCTGCGCCACCAGGCGGTGATATACGCGCCGATCGCGCAGCAACAAACTTTCGTAGGCCACGTCGCGGAACATGGCCTGCGCAAAGCCATATTCCAGTTCCGGCAGGCGCGTCTGTTCGCGGATCAATTCCGCGCGTTGCAGCGTGCTCAGGCTGCCGTCCAGCTGCGCGGCCAGCGCGGCCGCCGAGGCCAGCCAGTTCAACGCCAAATACTGGAATGTGCGCCCCACCACCGAAGCGAGTTGCAGCGTGCGGCGCGCATCTTCGATCAGGCGATCGATGCGGGCCATGATGATGCCTTGCAGCGAGTCGGGCACGGTAGACAGGCCCAGCGATCGGGTGGGCTGCCAGCGCTCGTCCTTGTACACGATCGCGCCCGCATCGATCAAGGCGCGAATGATTTCCTCAATATAAAACGGATTGCCTTCGCCGCGCGCGATCAAGGGCGGCAATTCGGCGGGCAGTTCGGCCAGCTGCAACAGATTGCGCACCAACTGCTGATCTTCGCCACGCGGCACGTCGAGCGGCGGAATGCGCAGGCTGACACACTGCGCGGGATAGATGCGCGCCGCGTTTTCGCCCAGCGCCCAACTACCGTGGGTGCGATCGGGCCGGTACAGCAGCGCGATCAAGATCGGGCTGCGCTCCACCAGCGTCAGCGTGCGCTCTAACAGCGCCAGCGACGCCGAGTCCGCCCAGTGCAGATCGTCAAACACCAGCAGCATGGGGTGACGCGCGGCCAACGCCTCCAGCACCGTAACCACCGCGCGAATGACCTGTCGTTGCAGGGCCTCGCCTTCCAGATAGGTCACGCGCTCGGCCAGCGCTTCGGGCAGACGCCAACTTAAGAAACTGGCCAGATACGGCAAAATGTCATCACACACATCGGCGGGCAGCAGTTCGGCCAATTGCTGCCGCAACTTGGTCCAGCCCTCGGCCTCGCTGTCGCCCGCATTCAAGCCCAGGGCGCTGCGCACGATGTCCGTGAAAGCTGAGTAACTGACGTTTTGCGTATAAGACAGGCAGTGGCTTTCCAGACAGCGGCATTCATCGACGGCGATTTGCGCGCGCAGTTCGTTGATGAGGCGGCTCTTGCCCAGGCCGGCGTCGCCCGTCAGCACCAGCAGGCGGCCGGTGTTGCTGCCCGATCGGATTTGCGCGGCCAGATCGCGCAGCGTGGCCAACTCGACGTCGCGGCCGACCAAGGGTGAGTGCAAGCCGCGAATGCCGCGCACGGGTTCGGGTTGTGCGCGCGGACCCACTACGGAAAAAATCGGGATGGGTTGCGACTTGCCTTTGACCTTCACCGTGCCGCGATCGGCCACTTCATAAAACGCGGTGACTTTGCGGCGAATCGAACTGGACAGCAGCAGGTCGCCACGCGGTGCGGCGCTCATCAGGCGCGCGGCCAGGTTCACGTCGTCGCCCATGACGGTGTATTCGCGGCGTTCGTCCGAGCCGACCAGCCCCGCAAAGACCACGCCCGACGTCACGCCGATCGATTGTTCGATCTTCATCACGGCCAGATCGCGTACGCTGGCCTGCATGTCCAGGGCGGCGCGCAGCGTCCGTTCGGCGTCGTTTTCGTGCGCGATCGGGGCACCGAAGATCGCCATGATTTTGTCGCCGTGATCGTACAGATCGATCTTGCTGATCACGCCGCCGTATTGCGCGATGGCCGTATGCATCTTGATCAAATACCGGTTGAGATGCGCGGCGATCTCGTCGGCCCGCTCGGTCCCCAGCTGCGCGATGAGTTCACTGGCCCCGAAGAAATTGCAGAACAGCGTGCCCACCAGTCGATGTTCGCCGCTGGCGCGCGGTTGCGCGGCATCGCCCATCAGGCGCGGCAACAGCCCGTTGGGCAGAAACGGCGTCAAGCGATCGAGCGCGGTCACGAGGGAGGCGAGCGGGGTGTCGGGCGCGAGCAGTTGCTGCGGCCAGGGCGTGATCGATAGTTTGGGGGCGGTCAGCAACGCGGTGAGCAAATAATGATCGTTGGGGCCGGGCGCAAACTGGAAGGTCGAGGCAGGGCCGCTCAGCGCCGCGTACACCATCGGGGTGACGAGGATTTGCCCCGCCACCGATAGTGATTCGGCGCGCGCAGTGGCATTCACGTTGTCGCCCGTCACCATGAATTGTCGATCATCGGGCGTGCCTAAACGGCCCGCAAAAAACGAGCCGGTGTTCAGGCCGATCTTCATGCGTAACGGAAACGTGCCCAGCGTGGTCTTGACTTCGGCCAGTTCCGACATGGCTTGCTGCATGTGCCAACTGGCGGTCAGGGCCGCGACAGCGCCCGGTTGATCGCCGTCCGGGAAATAGATCAACAGCGCGTCGCCGCCGAACTTGAACACATCGCCGCCGTGCTCGAAGACGATGCCCAACATGCGGCGAAAATAGCGGTTGACGATCTCGGTGACTTGTTCGGCACCCTCGCGCCCCATGATGCTGAGTTTTTCCGACAGGGCCGTGAAGCCGCTGATGTCGGCAAAGGCCAGCGCGCCTCGCAGAAACTCGCCGCTGATCGGATCGAGCGTGCGATCGAGGTGCTGCAATTCCGTGCGAACGACGTGGCGCGGTAGGTAAGTGCTGACGACTTGGAGCAACGAAATGAGCGCCGAACGCACCGCAGTGTCGTCGGGCGCAGCCAATAGATCCGATTGGGCGGGGGACAGATAGCGGCTGGGCGACTGGGCGGCAGAATCATCCATGGCGTGACGGGCGGCGAGTAGTGAGTGACGTTGTTACTATAAACTGAAACCAGATCAGCGTCAACCGCTCGTCACGTGTGTTTCGGCCAGTAAGTACGTGTCACTGATCACGCCGCTGCTGAACAGATTCAGCGACGTGCTTTCGCTGCGATCGAAGTCCCAGAACGTGATTTCCAGCCCACGATAGTCATACACTTGGCTGCCACGATACTCGCCGCGTGGTGACAACCCTTCGATGTTGGGCCACGCACCGCGTTCGCCGTAGAGTTGGCGTAAGACCAAGCGCTTCAAACCGAGACGTTGACAGTGCGCGACGAAGTCCGATATTTCCGCGAAATTAGGCGTGTCGATCAAGCACGAAATCTTAATCGGCACGCGCGCCCGATCGAGCAGCGTGGCCAGATCGGGCACGCCGCGCACGCCCATCATCTTGACGTAGGTCTCGGCGTTGAAGGTAGGCAGTGAGATACAGACTCGATCGTACAGATTGAACGTATCGAGTTTCTTCAACGCCAAGCGCGCATTGGTGTGTAAAGCGTATTGCGTCTCCGACGGTAAACGACTGCGCAAGAGATCAAGTAAGCGCGCCTCATGTCGATACAACTGCGGATCGGTCGTCGTGCCGGTGACCACCACTTGCTTAATCGCATGCTGAATGATCAGGTCAATAAACTGATCGAGGTTGCGCGGCGGGAACTCAGTCAAGTTGTTCACGCTCAGGCGCGGATCGATCTGCTGGCCGATGCAGAACGGGCAGCGGGCATTGCACGGTCCGGCGAAGAGAATGTTGGCGAAGTCGAACATGGTTTCACGCTACACGCATCACGCACCACGGGTTGCGTAGTGCGTGGTGCTTGACCATCAAGCCGTTGCCAACTTCAGCGCCTCAAACTCTGGTTGCCACACGCGTCGCCAGCCGCGCACCGGGCGAGTGCGTTCGCCGCGCACCAACTTGAGCAGATGCTCTTGCACGGCAGGCGCGTAGAACAGCGCGATGACGCCGTTGTAATCTTGCGCGCCTTGCGGCGTCAATCGCAATGTTGAGGCGGTGTACTCCATCAGGCCGCGCTCAATCACAAAGGCCACCTCACGTGGGAAGGCGGCTTCCAGCGACAGGCCAAATTTGCCCTGAAATGCGGCCAAATTGATCTCGCCAAAATAAAACGACACGGAGATCATCTTGCCCATGGCCGCCTCGCGCGAGAGGTGATACAGGTCTTGCAGCGGTAGGCGGCCCGCCTCGATCTTCTGCTGATACAGCGTCAAATTCTTGCCCGCCGCGCCCGCGTTATACGACAACGTGTGATGCGACAACGTCTGCGCGCCCAGCCCCAGCCCC
>JAGOBP010000292.1 GCA_017999195.1 Thermoflexales bacterium | reverse complement strand
GCGCAAACGTCTTCAAATAACCCGTCGAGGGCAGCATGTAACCGTAGAAATAATCGGTCAGGCCGCGCAGCGTATAGACGGTGAGGTAGTCTTTGGTGCGATACTTCAACAGGCGCAACTTGTCCGTATAGCCTTGCCGCGTGAAAATCGCTTCGGCTTCGGGCAGCGGCAGGCGCGCCTTCATGATTGGCTCATCGGCATTGACGATCTCGCGCATGCGATTTTGCAGCGCCATCAACTCATCGATCGTCAGCGGTTCGCGGCCCTGCACCTGACAGTAAAAGCCGCCGAAGGGCAATGAATGATCGATGTAGATAGTCGCGGTGGGAAACAACTCGTGCGCGGCGACGATCAGCACAAAGACCAACGACCGCCGATAGATCCGCATGCCGTCGCGGTGCGATACGTCCAGCGGGGTCACAGTGCAGTCGGCGTGAATGGGCTGGAAGAGTTCGCTTAGTTTGCCGTTGACCAGCGCCCCCACGATCGACCACCAACGCTCAGGATAGGCGCTGCGGATGTATTCTGAGAGCAGCGTACCGACCGGTGCTTCGAACGCGCCTTTACCGTTATCAAAACGAACTTGCGCCGTCTCGCGCGGCGCAACCGATTTAGCGATCATGAGTGCTCAATTCTTGCGGTACAACGATGTGCCGCGGTTGATTACATCGACTCAAAGTGCAATTGCAGTTTGCTTAGATCGAGTATAGCGCGTGTTTGAGTAAGGAAATCCATGCCCAGAATGCCATTGATGGCGAAGCCGTAATCGAGGCCGCCCACTTCGATTTCAAATTCGTGCAACTGTTGTTCATCGACCTGCAAATGATCAATGCGGCGCGTAAAAACCGCTTCGGTACCACCCACGCCTTGAATGAGTTTCAGAACATCTGAGGGTTCCGGCACCAGATCGATGTGTGCAACCTGATCGGCGGCCAGTATCGTGCTGGCTGAGCCAGTGTCAACCAGAATGTCCGGGATTTGGAGTTGTCGACCTCGATAGGCGACCGTCACGGATACAAACGGAAGGTCATCCTTAAGTAGCAGCTGCATGGCTCCTCCGCACTCCGATCCAGCGCTGCTCGATGATCTCCAGGGTTTCGCGCTGAGTATGGGCAAAGTAAAACTCGCGGGCGGGGAACGACTGATGTAAGCGGCGATAGCTGTGCATGGCGGCTGTGCCATCCGCGCATACGTCGATTACGGCGATCCGATCCAGCAACCGTAGGGCGTGCTCGGTATGAGACTCAAGCGCTTCAATGACCAGCCATTGATTGGGATAAGCAGCGCGGACTTCGGGCCACTGCATGGCAAGCCTCCTTACGGCACTTTCGGACTATCCAGTTCGTCGCGCACCGTCCGATAGAGCGACTCAGCCTTGAGTTCCTTCAGCGAATAGCACGGCGATTCCAATGCGTCGGCCAGTTTCTGGGCCAGCCCCTGATCGAAGGCGGGATGCTCCATGTTGATCACGACGAGGCGAATCTTGAGTTTGCAAATTTCCGCGCAGATTTTGTAAGACTCTTCTTGCGCAGGCAGGCCGCTTTGCGAAACGTTACCTGCGCCATCGGTGAGGATGATGGCGAGCGGAGCGACATCAGGATGCAGGCGCATCTCTTGTTGAATCACCATGTGCGTCAGCGTCAGGCCTGCCGACAGCGGCGTTTTGCCGCCCACGGGAATATCGCGCAGCGCTTTCTGCGCCAGTTCAACGGAGTTGGTCGGCGGTAGTACGAGTCGCGCCTGATCTTTCTGGAAGACGATCAAGCCCACGCGGTCGCGGCGTTGATAAGCGTCCGTCAACAGTGACATGATCGCGCCTTTGGTCGCGGCCATGCGCTCGGCCACCGCCATCGACCATGACGCATCGACGACGAATAAGATCAGGTTGGCCGACTTGCGGACACGCACTTTCTTTTGATAGTCGTGGCGTTTGACTCGAAACGCGGGGCCGTGCAGTTCTTCGGCCTTGCGCTGATTCTGGAACGGCGCAGCCGCACGCAGCGTCGCATCAAAGGCGAGGTCTTTGGGGTTGCCGGGGGACGGTCGGGCTTGGATGTAGCGCCCGCGTTTGCGATCGGTCTTGCTGGTGCTGCGGCGGCCCGCCGCGCGCCGCGTCAACTTATCGAGCGGCGTGTCCAGCTTGCGCACGTCAAACGTCTCACCGATGGGCGAGTTGTCACCACCCTCCCACCAGTAGGCGTCTTGATTGCCCGTCGTCTGCGATTTGGTTTTAGCGTCGCTGTGCCCGAAGTCGGCGTTATCTTGGACTTCGCCTTCCGGGCTTACCGTTTTTTTTTGGTCGCGCCTTCTTCACCCGACTCGTCCATCTCGGCATCATCGCCGCCGGGGAATTCACTTTCGGCGCGCTCCAGACGCTCGCTCAAATCCTGTGCGGAGATTGAGCCGTCATCCTGGAACGGTTGACGCTTGAGGCGGTGTGGCAGCGCCAATTCGGCGGCCAACAAAATGTCGTCGTGCGTGATGTGGTCGCGGCCATGCAGTGCAGCATGCGCGCGCGCGCCCTTGAGAATCACGATGTCGGCGCGATGCCCGTCGATGCCCAGGCCACCGACCATGCCCGCGATGGCGGCCAGATCATGTTGACGATACTTCACGTCCGGCAGCAACTTCCGCGCCCGATCGATCTCCTGGCTCAACTGCTGCTCGTGCGGTTCCCACTCTTCACGGAAACCCTCGGGATCGCTGTCGAATTGCAGCGTCCGTTCGAGGATGGCCATGCGCGCCATTTGATCGTGAATGCCTTGAATATCGACGGCAAACGCAAACCGATCGAGCAGCTGCGGCCGCAGGTCGCCTTCTTCAGGATTCATCGTGCCGACGAGGATGAAGCGCGCCGGATGGCTAAACGAGATGCCTTCGCGCTCAACCACGTTCACGCCCATCGCCGCCGAGTCGAGCAGCAGATCGACCACATGATCGTCGAGCAGGTTCACTTCATCGACGTACAGCAGGCCGCGATTGGCCGAAGCCAACACGCCCGGCTCGAAGCGGCGAATACCCTTCTGAATAGCTTGCTCAATATCGAGCGTGCCCACCACGCGATCTTCCGTCGCGCTGACGGGCAGATCAACGAACTTAGTGCGGCGCTTGCTGTGAGGTAAATCTTTGCCATTGTTAGCGGCGCGCTCGCGGCACTCGGTACACCATGTCGCAGGTTGATCGGGATCGCAGCCGAAGTGGCAGTCTTGCACCACTTCGATGTCGGGCAGCAGCGCGGCCAGCGCACGCGCGGCGGTGGACTTAGCCGTGCCGCGTTCGCCACGAATCAACACGCCGCCGATCTGAGGATAAATGGCGTTCAAAATCAGGGCGCGCTTCATGCGCTCCTGGCCGACAATCGCGGTAAATGGGAAGATGTTGGGCATAATGCTCTTGAAGAACCTCGATGTTTCCTTAGAATGTAACGTGTTGCGTGTTCAATCTGACACGAACCACGCAACACGTTTCACGGCTGATTATACCGCACTTTAGCCTCGCGTTCAGACGTTGCGCGCGATTGCGCGACGCACGATTTCGGGCGAAGGCCGATCGGATAAACAGACACACCCCGAGCCACCAGCCCGAGGTGTGTCATGGTCAATCACCTACTTCGATTTGCAAAGCCGATGTTACTCTGCTTTGCGGCTCGACTCCGGCTTGGCCTGCAAGCCCTGCCGAATCTGCGCCAACATCGCTTCGGCTTCCGGCGAGCGCGGCGATTGAGTCGTCGCTCCAGCCCCCAGGCGCTCCGAGAGCAGCATGGCCATCAGCGCTTCCATGATGCTGCCGTTGCTGCCGTCCTGCCCGCCGATCATGATGCGCGGGACAACGTCCACCCCGGCTTGCTGGATGGCTTCGGCAAAGCGGCTGAGCACAGTCTGCGTGACCTGGAACTGCGGCCCGCCGTAGGCGCGCACTTGCTCTTCCGTGGCCAACGCCTGCGCGATACCGATGCGCGCCACCTTCTCAGCCTCGGCGTGCGCCAGCGCACGAATCTGCGCGGCCTGTTGCAGCGAGCGCTGATACTCGGCTTTACCCTGGTTGCCCAGGACCGTGATGTTCAACTCCGATTCGGTAAGGTTGGTCTGCATCTGCGCGCGCGATTGCGCTTCTTTCAGTTCGCGCTCTTTCACGGCCGCCTGTTGCTGCCGATCGTACGTCTCGACCTGCTCGGCCGCGACTTGTCGCGAGCGCAGCTGCACGAGGATCGTTTCGATCTGCGTGTCACCGGGCGCGGACGCCGGTGTGCCGATGAGCACTTCTTCCAATTCCAGATTGTAGTGCGCGAACTTCTCCCGCATCTCCTGACTGGCGACCTGCTGGATCAGGCTGCGCTCTTGCAAGAGTTGAATCAGCGTGCGGGTCTGGCCCACGTTCTTGAAGTAAGCGGACACCATCGGGTCTAGCGTCTGCTCCACCAGACGTTTGATGTCGCCGAAGCGCTGAATGACCAGCGGCGCTTTCTGGTAGTCGATGTGGATGACCACCGACAGCGGCAGGGACGGCTCGAAGGCGTCCTTCGTAATCAGCGAGACTTCGGCTAGGTTCTCATCGAAGCGGTGCGCACCCACCTGGTTGCGAATCCACTTCAAAATGATGTTCGTCGTCGGCACGATGATCACTTTACCGGCGTACGTATTGAAGGCGTATTTGCCCGGCAGGAGCGGCACGTTCCACACGCCGCGCTTGTTCTTCTCCACCATCTCGCCGTGGCGATAGTCCGCGCCCGACAAGTCCGAGCCGATATCGCCGGTGTACGACACGACCACACCCACGCTGCCGACGTCGATGATCGTTTTCGGGATCAATTCGACGGTGGCAAACAGCCGGTTGATGTAATACGTGCCTTCGACAAGCACTTGCAGTTGGCGGCCACGATAACCGCCGGCCTGCAAAAACCGATCGGGATCTTGAAACTTGTTGTGATAGGTGTAGGCATCGGCCGGATCATCGCCCACGGTTGGCGCAATGATCTGATCCTGCCCCAGCGAGATGCCATCGTGCACGGTCACAATGCCCACCGAGTCGTCGGTGTCTTTGATCACGACCGGCCGGAAGCCGTTGCGGTCGGCGATGAACTTGGCCATCTGCATGATGATGGCCGCGTCGTCTTTGCCCAGCGGCAGCGAGTACACCTTCTCTTCGGTGATGACGACGAACTGCACCAGGTTGATGGCGTAGGTGCCTTCACGCAGGATGCGGCGCTGCGGGCCGCGCTGGCCCACTTTCCGCAGGAAACTTTCCGCGTCCTGGAAGTCCGACACGATTGCATTCGACGCCAGGACTTGCGTCGGCTCGAGCTGGCGTCCGTCACGCGCGAAGACGTAGCCGATCTTGCCCTGGGTGATGGTGACCAGCGGCATGACGTGCACGAAGTATTGCAGCGGCACCAGATAATGCAGACCGCCGCGCAGCACGCGCGGTTGATAGCCCGCTTCGCCGTTGAGGGCGATGAAGCCGGACTTGACCGAGCCTTTGGTCAGGCTGAACCGCTTCTCGACAATGCCGATGCGGTTGTTGGGGATGAAGCGCACGCCGGACAGGACCACGCCCAGCAACAGCACGCCAACTAACGTCATGAGAACAACGGATAGATCGGGCACGACACTCCTTTGGAACCAAGCCGATTGACCGAACTGCGCCCCTCAGCCAGTGCTGCGGCGGTGTCGGTCAATGCGGCTTTATTATCCTCCAGAGCCTCGGATTTTCCTGACTTGTGCGGTACTTCCATCGGATAACCGTGTCAGG
>JAGOBP010000291.1 GCA_017999195.1 Thermoflexales bacterium | reverse complement strand
CTGCACTTCATCAGCGCAGAAGGCTTGATCGGCGCGTTTCGACAGTTCAACCAAAATCGAACGGGCATCTTCGTCGGACAGCAACCCCAATGGCAATTCAGAAAAGATGTTAAAAAACGGGGATGAAAACGTGCTGGAATGTTCGTAGGTTAAATCATATAAACTGCGTTTAGAGGCCGTCAGAATGACGCTGCCCAATTCACCGGCCAGGCTGCGCAGTTCGCCATAGAAATCCGGCTCAAATTGCGCATTGCGCGCCAGCGATTCAAACTCGTCCAGCATCAAGACCAGTTGAAAGCCCGCATCGCGAATGCGGCGTAACGCGCGACGCACCGTGAGAAAGCGCACATCGCCCGCATCCAGCAAGCGCTGCACAGTCTGGGCCAGCTCACCGGCGGGCAAGCGCGTGGCGATCGGGTCAAGTAATTCGATCCAAAAATCATCGCGTCGCGCCGAAGCCAAACCCTCTAAATCAAGGTAAACAAAGAGATAGTGTGCGGGGTCAAAGCCAAAGGAGCGCAGCGTGGCCGCAGCGGTGAGATGCGTGAGCAAGGAACTCTTGCCCAGCTTGCGCTCGCCCACGATCGACACGCACTGCTGCGTAGCGATGGCACTGTACAGCCGCTCCAACTCGCGCTGGCGGCCGATGAAATACGCGGGATCGGTGATGCGTTGGCGGTTGAAAAAAGGAGTGCGAATTTGGCTCATAGCGCGACCTGTGGTCGATAGACCTATCGGGGCGAAAGTGTATCACAGGCGCGGGGGGTGTCAAACGGCCTTCATGTCGCTTGTTTCTTGCTTCTTGCCTCCTGCATCTTGCAACGCGTGGTGCGTGTTGCATGTCAGAATTTTTCGGTTAAACCCAGGCGTGTCAACTCTTCATCCAGCTTCATGGGGAAGCGCTGCAAATGCCGCAGCGGCTCAGGCAATTCAAGATTGAGCGCGCGAATGAGTTGATTGATCTCATCGAGGCGCTGCGCAAAAATCCGCCGGGCTTTGTGCCATTCATCGTGCGCAAAGCGACGATCGACGCTGCCACTGCTCCACGTCTGCATCACCCACTCGTAGGTGCGCGTGGCCGCTTGCCGCGCCACTTCGATCTTGGCGCGGATTTCGTGCTCTTTGTCCAGCCAGCGCGGCGTTACGCCCTGTTCTTGCGTCAGATGTTCAAACGGATCTGTATCGAGATGCGTGAAGGGTTTGCCCTTGCCGCGCAACTGATCGAATTCGCCCGCTTCTTGCGCTTTTTGAATGTGCTCTTCGATGTCGAATAGGGGCATGCTGTCACCTCGCGCCCGGTTGCCATCGATTAGCAACCGATGGTGCTGTTAGCGGGCGGCGGCTTAAGCGCGCCCACGCCAGCCGCCGCCCTGATTGTGACCGACGCCTTTTTTATTCAGCGCCGGGTACTACCGTTAAGGACGTTCACCCCGTCTCAACTTGCTCGCCAACGCCGCCAGCCAACGCCGCGCAAAACGAAAGATCACTTTACGCTCGACGGCGCGCGCGGCGTCAGCCAGTTGGCCGCGATGATGCACGATAAAGGTATCCGTGCCCGCGTCGTGCGTCACTTCCGAGACATTAGGCAGCTCTGACAGAGCCGCTGTGACATTGCGTGCTCAACCCCACTCGCACATCATGCCGGTGACTTCGATCACGGCGGTTTCGCCGTCGTCACTCTGCACGTGCGTTTGCGGATTAACCCAGAGGTTGTTTAGGCTTGGCATAGTTTTCAGCGTGTAACGGGATGCGTCCCGCGGGGAGGCTGCGCACTCGTGCGTGGCGCTTTGCCGCGCAAGCCCTTGAATTTCCGCACCAAGGCGACCCACTCGTGCCGCAGCAACAGGCCGCGCGCCATGACCAACTTGACCCCGCCGATGGTGAACAGATAGCGTGTCTCTGCGCCGATCTTGCCCAGCCGCGCGATCAACCTTCGCACCCACACCGGCCCGATCGTGCCTACGCCCCGATACGAACCCAGCGAGATCAACAGGCCATCGATCAGCGGCACGTACGGCGATTGCACGTCGCCGGTCAAATCGGCCAAGATTTGGTGGCCCGCATATTTGCCTTGCTTGGCGGCCAATTGACCGCACGCAATCGCCACACTACCGTCGCGCGGATCATGCACCAATGCACTGTCACCCACGACGCTGACTTCGGGATAATCCACTGACCGCAGATACTCATCCACCCGCGCGGCGCGGCGTTCGCCCAACGTCAAGCCCGAGTTTACCACGAGCGCATTCGCTTTGATGCCGCCCGTCCAGATCAACGTGCGCGTTTCGATAACCTCGCTCGTGCCATTCGTTTTTACCACCACCCGATCGGCTTCCACCCGCTCGACGGCCGTATTCGTGCGGACCTCGATGTCCATGTCTGCCAGCACGCGGGCCGCTTCGTCGATGGTCTTCTTATCGAAGCCGGGCAAGACCGTTGGGGCAGCATCCACCAGCACGATCTTGATCGCGCCTCGATCAAAGCCATAGTCCCGCGCGAAGTCTTTTAGCCCTTCGCTCAATTCCGTGGCCAGTTCCACGCCCGTGATGCCCGCGCCACCAATCACAATGGGATAAGGCTTCGATCGGGTTGCGCCGACCAGCGTTGATAACGTCATTTCCAAATGGCCGCGAATTTGTCGCGCATTCGACAGCGACTTCAACATCAACGCATTTTCGCTCAAGCCCGGAATGTTGAAGGTGGCCGGTTGACTGCCCAGCGCGATGATCAAACGATCGTAAGGCACGTGACCGCGATCAGTGTGGACGGTGCGCGCCTTGAAGTCGAAGTGATCGATCTTGGCCGTAATCAGTTCCACATTGCGCGGCAGCAAACTGGTCAGCGGCAGGGCCAGCGACTCGGTCTCGATCTTGTTGACGGCGGCTTCGTGCAGTTGAAATTGCAGCAGGTGATAGTCGTATTGGTTGATCAGGATCACGCGCACGCGGTCGGCGTGACGGAACGATCGGGCGGCCGCCAAACCGGCATAGCCTGCACCCGCAATCACGATGGTGTGTTTAGAATCCGTGTTCATGAGAGTCTCCTTGTCTTCTAGCCAATCTTTCAGGGTCAAGTGTAGTGTGTCGGTAATTTAGATGATATTCATCATCTTTATATTGTGAATTATAGAGCGAGATTGTGAATTCGTCAACAAACTTTAAGGAATTTGTACCGTACAACAAAAAGCCCCCGACTTTAGGCAAAGTCGGGGGCGAGGCCATAAGCGGGGATTTACTTCAAAACCACCGGCAGATAGACCCGGGCCACGGGGACGATGGTCGTGTCCATTACCTTTAGGAAATGCGTGGCGCTAAATGTCGAGGTGGCCGTGATCGTCGTCTTGTCGGTGATCCCGCGCGAGCCATTCCCGGCCGGAACGTTGACAGTCACCGTCATCACGCGCGACTGGCCGGGGTTAAGCAACACCGACGCGGGCGCAGTTACGGTCGCCCACCCCGTGGAACTGGCCCACGCCAGCGAGTAGGTATCACTGACATTGCCCGTGTTCTTCAGCGTGTGCGTATAGCTCAGACTGGCGCCCGGTTCGGGCGCACTGCCGCGATCTGGCTGAAACACAAAGTCGCGAATCATGGGCGGCACCACGCCATGCGGCCCGGCCCCGGTGGGCCACGTGCTGTGACAGACCGTGCAGAGATCCAGCGTGCCGGTGTGGCCTTGCAGGTCGAGGAATTTCAGCGCATCGCGCGGCTGGGTGCTGGTGGCAATGGCATGCGTGCTGTCGTGGCAACCTTCGCAATAGATGCCGCCGTGATCTTTGGACATGCGATACAACGGCTGATCTTGATCGTATTGGCCGCTGTTGTGGCAGGTATCGCAGCGCGGCTCGTTCAACCACGGGCTGGGATTCTGCGAGACTTGCTGCATGGTACCGTGACAGTCGATACAGTCCATGCCCTGCGCCGACATCACATCGCGCAGGCATTTGGTGTCCGGTCCCGGATGGCAGTTGTAGCAACCAGCCGTCGTGTTGGAGATTTCGTCTTTGTGCTTAGAGTGCATCGCTTTGGACAGGCTGGGAATGCCCTGCACACCGGGCGCGCCGATAGCGTTGGACGAGTGACACTCCGCGCACAACACCGGCCGCTGGCTCATCAATGAACCGGTATGGCCGGGCGGATAGTCGCCCTGGTTTTCACTATCGTGCTTGCGCAGAATGTTTTGCTCCACCACGCCGGTCGCGATGCCTTCATTGCCTTCGCCGTTGTCGCTGTGGCAGCGATCGCAGCGCATCTCGGTGGACACAGGCGCGACCACTGTTTCGCGGGCCAACTCAACATGCGTCACGGCGTCTTTCACGACCACCTGCGCCAGTTGATACGGGTCGCGCGTATTCCAATCGGAGTCGTTGTATTCCGTAATCGGAATCCACTCGGCGACGAAGTGATCGCCCTTCGGGTCGAATTCGCCCGACAGCCCCTTGCCCGCCAGACCTACGTTGGCCGACAGATTGCCGGGCAGCCCAAAGAGCGATCGGGCGTTTTGGACCCCGTTGTACGGATTGGTGCTCCAGAAATTCGACTTCCCGATCGAGTAGGTGTTGCTCGGGAACGAGTATTCCACGGTCACGCCGGTGGTAATCACTTGCGGCGGATTGCCTACTTTCACCACTTGCGCCCACAACGTATTCGCGGGCGGCAGCACCGCCAGATCGTTAAAGTCCCGATTGTAGCAGTGCATCCCCAGATCGTTCCACGACAACACGATATATTGCCGATCGGTATTCACCGCAAGCGATGGGGCTGAAGCCGTCGCGCCGTTAGGGGCCGGGGCAATCGATGACGCCACAACAATCGTTAGGCCGACGATCGTTGCGGCGGTCAACATCATCCAAAATAACCGCGTCCGATTGAACATCTTCCATCCTCCTAATTGCCATAGACCACGCAGGTCAGATAGTTGCCACTGAGGCTAGAAAGTCACCCACGATGTGCCTCTTCCTCAAACAAATGGAGTTGGATAATTAGATGCGCACCCGGCCCGGAAGATTCCACCCGTTAGGGTAGTCCGCGGGTAGTTTTCAACCCGATCGGCGATCAGCGCCCCGACGCCCGCAGTCCGTCGATCAATTGCTGTTTCTAGGCCGCGCTCAACTTCGCTTCGGGATGCAGCGGCAGATAGTTACCGGGCGGCATCTCGCCGCGCTGAATCTGTTCGATGGCTTCGCCCATACCGCCTTCTTCACGTTCGCCCCCGGCCACGCCCCACTCCGAGAAGTTCAGATGACGGCGGCCGCGAAAGACATCCAGCGCCACCAGCCACGACGGCGGCGCGATGCGGCTGTACCACGGCCACACGGTTTCGTTACTGTGACAATCAAAGCACGCTCGCTGCGCCAGCACCCGCGTCTGTGGGCTGTCCCATTGCGGCTCGGCCACCACTGGCGGATTCGTCTCAAACAGCAACGGCGGAATCTGAATGACGATCAAGACGGCGATAAGAATCAACATCACGCGTTTCACACTCAACCTCCGAACATGAAATGAACTGATACAGTCATGATAGGCCGTTGCAAGCCGCGCGGACAATACCGTTTGACCTGTCTTTGCCGTGAAATCCGGCCTGATCATCGGCCAGACAACAAAACCGGCACTGCCCAGGCGTGCGGGTTTTCAAAACTGCGTTGAAGTTAACGGTGATTAAACCCTGCTCAACGTGAAATTAGCCTTCACTTCACCCACTGCCAGGCCGCGATGATTGGTGATGGGCCACGTGTGATAACTCTTCAACGCGG
>JAGOBP010000290.1 GCA_017999195.1 Thermoflexales bacterium | reverse complement strand
GCGGCAGCGTTACCGTAGAGAGTGAAGTCAAGCAAGGCACCACGTTCCGCGTGACCTTGCCCGTCAGCGGCGGGTCGCGGCGCGGCGATTGATTTGACGATGGCAGGTTGGTCATTGCGAGCCGCCGAAGGCGGCGTGGCAATCTCTGGCTCGGCCAATGCAGATTGCTTCGTCGCAGACAACGCTCCTCGCAATGACGCCTACAAGTCACATTAGATCGTAAGCGAGTCGTCTTTCGAAAAAACGGACAGCCGCAAGGCTGTCCGGGTCGTTTAAGCTACCTCACGCGGCCTGTTCCAACTCGATTAAGTCTGCCCACGTTTCACGGCGACGAATCAAGCGCGGCGTCGCGCCTTCGATCAGCACTTCCGCCGGGCGTGGCCGACTGTTATAGTTCGACGCCATCGACATGCCATAGGCCCCCGCATTGAAGACGATGAGTCGATCACCGCGCTCCAGAACCGGCAGCGCCCGATCGGTCCCCAGCACATCCGCAGATTCGCACACCGGCCCAACGATGTCGGCTAACTCAGCAGCAACTTCACCACGGTTCACGGCTTCGATGTGATGATACGCCTCGTACAACGCCGGGCGGATCAACTCCGTCATGCTGGCATCGACGACGACAATGCGGCGTCCGTCGCGCGGCTTGATGTATTGCACAGTGGCGATCAGTGCGCCCGCATTCGCACTGATCGAGCGGCCCGGTTCGATCGCGATTTCAAAGAGTCGATCTTTGAGCAAATGAATAATCTTCTCGGCAAAGGCAGCGGGTTCGGGAAACTGATCGGTCGGGCGATAGGCCGCCGGAAAGCCGCCGCCCAGATCGAGACTGCGAATGGGGTGCACTTCGGTCAACGGCAGAATGCGCTCGATAGCCGCCACTGTCCCATCGGGTGTGGCGAGTTGCGAACCGATGTGGATGTGTAAACCCGCAATATCCAAATGCGGATAACACTGTGCGTTTTCCAAGATCGAACGTGCTTCGTTGACATCGATCCCAAACTTGGACCGATGTCCGCCCGTGGCGATGTGATGATGCGTGTCAGCCTCGACCGACGGATTGACGCGCAGTGCGATCGAGGAGTGGCACGGTCGGGTTTTGGCAACCTCTTCAAGCACATCGAGTTCTTGCGATGATTCGACATTGATCCAGCCCACGCCCTGATCGATGGCGTATTCCAGTTCGGCGCGCGTCTTGCCCACGCCTGCAAACACGATGCTGGCGGGCGATGCGCCCGCGTGCAGCGCGCGGAACAACTCGCCACCGGACACCACATCGAAGCCGCAGCCCAGTTCACGCAACAGACCCAGCAGCACGCCGTTGGCATTGGATTTGACCGAGAAATGCAGGCGCGCGTTCAGCGGCGCAAAGGCGTCGGCCACGCGGCGATAGTTGGCTTCAAGTTGCGCGCGGCTGTACACATAGAGCGGCGTGCCGAATTGATCGGCCAGATCATGAATGGCAATGTCTTCGCACCACCACGCGCCATTTTCAACATGGAAACTCATTCGATTCTCCTTGGGCATAAAACGATCCACGAAGGCCACGACGATCACGAAATTTTCTTCGCGATCTTCGTGTCCTTCGTGGATCAAACGTTGTTCGAAATCTAGGCGCTTTCTTGCGCGGTAATTTCCTCGAAGCGCTTCCAGACCTTGGGCGCGATGGCGCGGGCTTCGGCGGCGATGCGTTCTTCATCGAGCGTCAACAGCACGCGATCGCGCATCAGCACCTTGCCGCCCACGATCGTCGTGGTGACGTGCGAACCATCCACGCCGAAGATGATCTGCCACGGCAAATTACCCGCTGTCAGCGGCGTGTACGGGAAGTAGTCCAGAAACACGATGTCCGCGTATGCGCCGGGTGTCAATTCGCCCACGGGCTTGGGCCAGAACAGCGAAGCGATTTGCGCGTTGTTCTCGTAGGCCAGGCGCGTCACGGTATCGCCGCTCATCGCGCGCGGATCATGCGCGGTGGCCTTATGTACAAAGTACGCGGCCTTCATTTCGCTGTACATGTTATTGCTCATGCCGTCATTGCCCAGACCTACGATCACGCCCGCATCCAGCATCGCTTGGGCGCGCATCGTGCCGACGGCGTTGTTCATGTTGCTGCGCGGCTGATGACTGACCTTGGTGTGGGTCTTAGCCAGCAGGGCGATCTCCGCGTCGTTGACGTGGACGCAGTGCGCGGATAAGGTTTTTTCGCCCAGGATGTTCATCGCGCGCAGATGCTCGCCCACGCGCACGCCGTAATTGCGTTCGGCGTGGACTTCGTCGGCGGCGTCTTCGGCGACGTGGACGTGAAAGCCCAAGCCCGCCGCATGCGCTTCGGCCACACACCGATCGAGCGTGGCGGGTCCGACGGTAAATGAGGCGTGCAGACCAAACGAGGCGGCCAGCAGCGGCGATTGGCGTGAAGCGAGTGATTTGGCAAAACGCACGTTTTCGGCGATGCCAGCCTTGGCGCCCTCTGGTCCGTTGCGATCCGTCACCTCGTAGCATTCGCACACGCGTAGGCCCGATTGGTCGATTGCGTCCGCGCAGATGTCCAGCGAACCATCGATCAGATTCGGGCTGGCGTGATGATCGATCAGCGTGGTCGTGCCGTTGCGAATCGCGTCGATGAGGCAGACCAGCGCCGACAGGTGGATGCTGTCTTCATCGAGGGCGCGATCCAAGCGCCACCATAACTTTTCCAGAATCTCCATGAAGGTCTTGGCGGGTGCGCCAGGGATGCCCATGCCGCGCGCGAACGCACCGTAAAAATGGGTGTGCCCGCAGATCGAGCCGGGCAGAACCAGTTGGCCTTTGGCATCGATCTTTTCGGCCCCGGGATAACGGGCGATCAAATCGGTTGTGGTGCCAACGGCAATGATCTGATCGCCTTCGACATAGATTGCGCCGTCGTCGATGACTTGCGGGTTCGATCCGAATGTGGCGATGCGTCCGTGGGTGATGAGCATATTAGCCTCTCAGTGAGATAGTGAGATGGTGCGTTAGTTGTCAATGGTTGCTTCTGCTAATACTTCGGCGGTGTGTTCGCCCAATAGTGGCGGTCGGCGTCGATAGGTGACGGGCGTATCCGCGAGATGTAGCGGTGTTGCTAAAGCCTTGATTTGCCCGACGGGATGCTCAAACTCCACGATCATGCCGCGATGCTGAATCTGCGGATCATTCAGTGTCTCATCAAGCGCGTTGATGGCTCCGCACGGGATTTCGGCCGCGCGCAGTTGATCGAGCCAATGATCGGCGCCGTGTTGGAGGAACAGCGGTTCCAAAATGGACATGAGCGCGGGATAGTTGGCAATCCGATCGGGATTCGCGGCGAAACGGGCATCGTCGCGCAGTTCCGCGCCTAGGCCGATCACGTCGCAGAAGCGCACCCACAAGGCTTGATTGCCCACGGCGATGATCATGTGTTTGTCGCGCGCCTTGAAGACTTGATACGGCACAATCGTGGCGTGGCGATTGCCGATGCGGGGCGGGCGCTGACCGGTGGCAAAATAGTCACTCGCCATGACGGGCGCCCAGCCGAGTTGACTGTCGAACAAGGCCTGATCGATGAACTGGCCTTGCCCCGTTTTTTCGCGTGAATAGAGTGCGGCCAAAATCCCCATCGCTGACCAGACGCCGGTGGTCATGTCCGCAATGGCGACGGGCCAGCGCTGCGGTTCGCCGTCGGGTTCGCCGGTGGCCGCCATGAGTCCGGCCTCGGCTTGCGCGACGAGGTCATAGCCGCCGCGCCCCGCATACGGCCCGGTGCGCCCATAGCCCGTGATGGAGCAGAAGATCAATCGGGGGTTGTAGGCCCGCACCGTCTCGGGATCGAGGCCCACTTTCTTCAGAGATTCGACTTTCCGCACATTGCACACGAAAATATCGGCTTTTTCCAGCAGTTTTCGCATGGTGGCCTGCCCATCAGGCGAAGTGATGTCGATGGCGACGCTGCGCTTGTTGCGATTGACGGCTAGAAAATAGGCACTTTCCGTGCCGATGAAGGGCGGCCCCCACTTGCGCGCTTGATCGCCGACGCCGGGCCGCTCGACTTTGATCACGTCTGCGCCCAGATCACCCAGGATCATGGTGCAGAATGGGCCAGCCAGGGCTTCAGTGAGATCGATGACGCGGAGACCGTCTAGGGCGTTGGGCATGTTGGTCCTTATGTGACAAGATGACAAGACGAAGGGATGACAAGATGATCTGTCGGGAAGGAATCATCTTGTCATCCTGTCATCGAATGCCACCATGCTGAATAACGGCTTGTTTTACAGCATAAACGCACTGATTCAATTGCTCCGTCACTTGCTTGGGCGTGAAGTGCAGGACGTTGCTGTGCGCGAGGCGCGGCTGGCGCTCGCGGATGACAATGCCCAGATCGCCGTCGGCGCAGGGCACGGCCAGATCGACGTTGTAGCGCGCTTTCGCTTCGCGGATGACGTAGCCGCGCTCGGCGGCGATGCCCGCGTCTTTGAGGGCGCGCCACATCAGGTCTTGCTCGTGCGGGCCGAGGATCAGATCGTTGATCTCCCACGCGCTGAAAAGGCGTTCGCCCGTCGTCAGGACAAAGGTCAGCCGTCGCCACCGCTTCGACGGAATGGCGTGCGGCAGTTCCAGCAGTGGACCGAGTTGTAGTTTGTAGTACGGTTCGTTGGCTTTGGGACTACTCGCTTCGTTGGGCAGCAACTCCCGGCGCGGGAGCAATTCGTGGCCGCGCACTTGAGCATACCACTTCACCGTGTACGCCTCCGCGCCAAAGGGCTTGGTGCAGTAAAAGGCTACAAAATCAGGCGGAAAGAACTTGGGCGCGGTCTGCTGCGGAATGCGATACCAGCGTTGATCGCGGGCCAGCGCAAAGTCGCGCTGAGAGTTCATCACGGCCACGAGGACGGAGGAGTCGGGTTGCATGGGCTGATTCTAATACGTAATGCGTAAGGCGTAAAGACGAGTGATGAGTAACGAGTGAGGGGCTTGGGCTGTTGATCGAGGAGCCAGCATCCCTAGATGTGGTTCGGGGGCGATCCGGCGTCTGGGGACGCCTGACTCCGCGTACTACAGGCAATCTTGAAAATTGCGGCTACAAATCGTTCGAGATTTACATACAGTGTTTCACTCGTCACTCGTCACTCATCACGCTCCCGTAGCACGATTCTCCATCTTGCGGTATATTCACGCCCTATTGGAGATGGATCGATGAAAAAGCGTTGGGGTGTATTAGCGGCGATAATCGCCGTTGGAGTGATTGCGTTCTTGATCGGCGGGCGGCCGCTGGTCAATTTCTTGATGGATCAAGAGCGCGTGCGCGCCTGGATTTCGGGCTTCGGCGCGTGGGGGCCGCTGGCCTTGATCGGCATGATCGTGGCGCAGACGGTGCTGTCGATCTCGCCAGTGAGTTTGCTCGCCGTCGCGGGCGCATATGTCTTCGGCTTTTGGGGCGGAGTGCTGTACGCCTTCATCGGGATGGGGATTGGCTCGTCGCTGAACATGATTCTGGGGCGACGCTTCGGGCGGCCGCTGGTCGACAAATTGATCGATCCGAAATCGATCGCGACGTTCGATCGGTTTACGGCGCAGCGCGGCGCGATCTTTTTCTTCATCATTTTTATCATGCCGTGGGTGCCGGACGATCTGGCCTGTTACGCGATTGGGCTGAGTCCGTTATCGTTGAAGGTGATGATGCCGCTGGCGTGGTTTGGCCGCATGCCCAGTGTGATTGTGCAGGCGTGGTTGACGGCGAATGCGAATGTCTTGCC
>JAGOBP010000289.1 GCA_017999195.1 Thermoflexales bacterium | reverse complement strand
GCGGGCCGCGGCATCTTCGCGCGCTGCAAGGAACTGGAGCCTGACGTTCGCAGCAAGCGCACTATCATGGAGATGCTGTGGTCGGTGGAGTTCTATCACGACGCGCTGTATCACGATGAATACGGCGACATCATCAACTCGAATGAATTTACCGGCACGCCCGGTAATGTCGCCAAATCGCAGGTCATTCAGTGGCTGGAAGAAAAAGGGATTGGTAAGGGTGCGGTGAACTATCGGCTGCGCGATTGGCTGATCTCGCGTCAACGGTACTGGGGCGCGCCCATCCCGATCGTCTACTGCCCCGAACACGGTCAGGTCGCCGTGCCGGATGATCAACTGCCGGTGCTGCTGCCCGATGACGTCGAGTGGAAACCCACGGGCGAGAGTCCGCTGAAACTGCATCCGACGTGGAGCAAGACGACGTGCCCGATCTGCGGCCAACCCGCCGAACGCGATACGGACACGATGGACACGTTCATGTGCTCATCGTGGTATCACCTGCGCTATCTAAGTCCGAAGTACGACCAGGGGCCGTTCGATCCCGACGAGTACAACTACTGGATGCCGGTCGATTGCTACACGGGCGGCATCGAACATGCGACGATGCACCTGATCTACACGCGCTTCTTCCACAAGGCGCTGCGCGATATCGGCGTGGCGAAGGGTGGCGAGCCGATGACGCGGCTGCGCAATCAGGGCATGGTGCTGGGCGAAGACAATGAGAAGATGAGCAAGAGCCGCGGCAACGTCGTCGCGCCCGATGCGCTGGTGAACAAGTATGGCGCGGATGTGGTGCGCGCGTATCTGATGTTCATCGCGCAGTGGTCGCAGGGCGGGCCGTGGAACAGCAAGGGCATCGAAGGTCCGGCGCGCTGGATGAATCGCGTGTGGAATGTGGCGATGCCGGCGGAGGTCACTTTTACGCACGAAGTGAAAGAGGCTGATACCAAGGCGCTGCGCCGTGCGGTGCATCAAGCGATCAAGAAAGTCACCGATGACTTCGAAGCGTTTGAGTTCAACACGATCATCGCTGCGCTGATGACGCTGACGAACAAACTGTACGACTATCGCGCGGCGACGGAAGGCTCGGCGGCGTGGAATGAAGCCATCGAGGCGTTCCTGAAGCTGCTGGCCCCGATCGTGCCGCATGTCGCGGAAGAACTGTGGGCGCAGCGCGGACACGGCTACTCGATCCATCAACAGGCGTGGCCGCAGTACGATCCCGCTGCCGCCGCCGAAGATGTGATTACGCTGGCCGTGCAGATCAATGGCAAGGTCCGTGATCGATTTGACGCGGCCGCTGATATCAGTGAGGACGAGGCGCGAGCGAAGGCGCTCGCCTCAGAGACGGTGCAGAAGTTCATGGACGGCAAAGCGCCGCGCCTGATCAAGTATGTGCCGGGTAAGTTGGTGAGTATTGTTGTGTAGTTGATTGTTGTTTCAAAAATGAAGTCCCCTGCAGCTTGTGTTATGATGCAGGGGACTTTTGTATCCCGGGGGTGTCATGACCGACTATCGCTGGAAAACGACCGAAAAAGAGCAGATTTTGCCCCAAGCCCCGTCGCCGCTGTTGAAGGAGTGGCAGGCCGGCTGGCTATGGGTGGCCGCCACCACGATCGGGTTGGTGGTGGGCATGGTGTTTTACACGTTGACCGGCGGCGAGTTGCTCGTCGGCGCGATCATGATCGGCTTGTTGATGGGCTGGACGCAGATGCTGATCCTGACGCTGCAACGCGCCAAAGTTGGCTGGCTGTGGCTGCTCAATTCCGTCATCGCGTGGGTGACGTGGAGCATGGCGATTCCGGTCTTTGGCGCGATCAACTGGCTGGCCGGTTTTGGGCTGGGTGTACTGGTGGGCTTTTTGCACTGGCTGAACTTGCGCCGCCGCGTCGAGCGAGCCTGGTGGTGGGTGGCGGCCAATGTCGTTGGCTGGACGATCGGGTTGGGGCTGTATCTGCCGGTGACGCAGTTGGCGGGAACGTGGCTGATCGGCTTTGCCGTGTCCGGCGTGGTGGCGGGATCGATCATCGCCGTGGCGGTGGTGGCGATGCTGCGCCGACCGGTGTTTGACGTGCCCGCTGACACACCGCTGAAGGATGATTATCAGAGTAGTTAGAAAGCTGTGTCTTTCCGCCGAAATCTCTTCCCGCCCCGACTAAATCGAGTAAAATTGTCGTAGCCTTGTGAGGAGTTCAGCCATGTCCGCCAACCCAGATTCTGCCCGTCAACACCTGATTAAGTGTTCGGCCTGCGGGGCTTCGGTCGAAGTGGCCGATGCCCCGGCGGTGCAGTGCCGGTATTGCGGTAGCAGCGTGCCGATCCCCGCCGAGTTCCGGCCGCAAAAACCGCAAGTCATCATTCAGCGCATTGAGACGCCCGACTACAGCCAGCAATACGCGCAAGCCGTCAAGAGTAGTTCGCGCGCGGGCTGCGTGATTACGGTCGTGATCATGGTGCTGACATTTGGCATTGTGGGCTATAGCCTGTTTGCAGCGCAATCGTCGATGCAGTCGGTCATGGATACCGTGCAGACCAGTCTGCAAGATTCCGGCATCAGCGTGCAACTGCCCGGCAACATACAGCTCCCCGGTAGCGACCAGTCTCAAGTGGCGGATGCCTTTGCCAAGATCGTGCTGGAATTTGGCGACAAAGGCAGCGGCCCCGGCTTGATGGACGATCCGCGCTATGTGGCGATCGACAAGGACGGCAACATCTGGACGGCCGACTACGGCGACGGCCGCGTGCAGAAGTTTGATCCAGACGGCAAGTTTGAACTCTTGATCCAGGTGGAGCCGGACAAAAACGATAACAACTACATCGGTGGTCTGGCCGCCGATTATGCCGGCAACCTGTACGTGTCCCGGAGCGGCGACATCCTCAAGTACAGCACGGCGGACGGCACATTGCTGAAGACCTTTGCGGGCAAGTTCCCCAGCACCCGTTATGAGGCGCTCACGGTTGATGCGACAAATATGCTCTATGCGTTGCACACCACCGCCAGCGACAATTCGCTGATTAAGCTGGACGGGAACGGCAAGGTGTTGGGGCGCTGGGACGAGATCGTGTCGGGCGTCAACAAGAAGGACGCCGCCATGGAATTGGGCGTGGCGGTCGATGGGGTGGGCAATATCTACATTGCCAGTTTCTTCGGCAATCAAGTGTACATTTACGATAAGAGCGCTAAATTTGTCGATCGCTTCGGGCAAGAGGGCCGTGAGCCGGGCCAGTTCAGCGGCCCGCAGCAGATCGTAGTCGATGGCAAGAACCAGGTCTACGTGAAGCATTCGCTGGGCATCGAGCAGTTTGACACCGGCGGGCGTTATCTGGGCAGCCTGCCGATCGACTATCAAAAAGGCGCGCCGATGGGCCTGACAGTCGATCGCGAAGGCTTTCTCTACCTTGTGACCAATAACGGCAAAGTGCTGAAATATCAATTGACGGGCAAGTAGCCGCCCAGCCCCGTCGCGCCGCGCAGCCGCCCGGCGCTGACGGGGCTTTTTCCTCCGCCTTAAGTCTGAGTTCGCTTTTCCAACATCTGCCCCATGACGCCGTGCGCGTATTCCCTTACAATGAAGCCATCCTAAACAAATTCATTGGAAAGGGAATACGCACCATGACCTCTATGACTCCGCGACGTGGCCCCGACTTGTTCTGGCCGATCATCTTGATCGGTGCGGGCGTCATCTTCTTGTTGGCCAATCTGGGCATCATCCCCAGCAATCCGTGGCCCATCATCTGGAATCTGTGGCCCGTGATTTTGATCGTAGTCGGGTTGGACATTTTGTTCGGCCGACGCTCAGTGCTGGGCGGATTGATCGGCGCCGTAATGGGGTTGGTCTTAATTGCTGGCCTGATCTTCCTGCTGATCGCCCAGCCCAATTTGCCCGGCCTGAATGTAGGCTTGGGAAGCGCCACGCTTCAATCGCGCCATATCGAAGCGCCGCTGGCCGGGATTGAGACGGCGAATGTTACGCTGGAGTATGGCAGCGGCGGTTATCGGCTGTATGCGCTGAGCGATTCTGACAAGTTGATCGACGGCGAAGTCAGTTATTATGGCGATCTGACCTTCGACGTCAATGCGTCGAACGAGCGGGCGAATGTGCGGGTCGATTCACATTTCACCGGCATGTTCTTTGGCTTCATGTCGCCCGACGAGAAGTGGGATATCGGCCTGAGTGCCCAGCCGACCTACGATCTCGATTTGAATTACGGTTCGGGCGGTGGTGACGCCGATTTGAGCCAGCTTAACCTGAGCGCCGGTCGGATCGACGGCGGCTCCGGGCACGTAAATGTGCGCCTGCCCTCGACCGGCAAGTTCACCCTCAACGTGGACGGCGGCTCGGGCGGTTTGACCTTCCGCGTTCCGGGCAAGGTTGCGCTTCGCGTCGAGTACGAGCACGGCAGTGGCGGCATTAATCCGGGTTCGCGCCTGCAACTGGTCAGCGGTGATCGCAATCGCGACGGCGTGTACGAAACCGAAAACTTCGGCTCGTCCAGCAATGCCATTACCTTGATCGTCAACGGCGGTTCGGGTTCCATCAATATCGTTGATGGTGAATAAATTCTGACGAGTGAGTTGTGAATTGGTAATCGGTTGATCGGTAACTGGTCAACCGGTTACCAATTGACCGATTGACCAATTACTCAGTACTCATCATTCAAAGGAGCATCATGTATCGTACAGGACCGCGGCTATTTTGGCCCATCATTCTCATCGGGGTGGGTGTCATTCTCTTGCTCAACAATCTGGGCGTCATCACGGGCAGTCCGTGGGAAGTCATCTGGCGCTTGTGGCCGGTGCTGCTCATTGCGCTGGGGCTGGAGATTCTCATCGGACGCACGGGGACCGCAGGCTCCATCGCCAGTGCGGTGCTGGGTTTGGTCGTGGTGGGCGGTGTGCTGTGGATCCTCATCGCGCGGCCGGCGCTGCCGGGCTTCAACCTCAACTTTAGCGGCGAATTGAAAACGACCACCGTTGACTATCCGTTGAAAGACGTGCGGTCGGCCAGCGTGCGAATCGGGTTTACCACCGGCACCAATGAATTGCGCGCTTTGGCTGACTCGAATAAACTGATCGAAGGCACCATTCGCCATTACGGCAACCTGACGTTTGACGCCAGCGATTCCGGCAGTCAGGCCAATGTACGCATGAACAGCAGCAACGTCTCGATCTCGATGCCGTTTGGCGGTTCAGAAGAACGCTGGAATATGGCGCTGAATCCCGGCGTGGCCTATGATCTTGATCTGGACATGGGCGTCGGCCAATCGACGATCGACCTGAGCAAGTTGACGGTGACAGGCGGCCGATTGAATGCGGGCGTCGGCACCACCGATTTAACGTTGCCCGCCAAAGGCAAGTTCACGATGAGCATCGACGGCGGCGTGGGCACGGTGCGCATCCACCTGCCGGGCAAGATGGCGCTGCGCGTGGAAGTAGACACCGGCATCGGCTCATTCAATCCAGGTTCGCGGCTGCGCGCTCTGGGCGGCGACACTTACGAGACCGAAGGTTACGGCTCGGCCGAGAACGCCATTCTGTTGCGCATCAAAGCGGGCGTAGGCACCATCAGCGTGATCGACGGCGAGTGAACGATTGGGGTTGATTAGACGGGCGGCGCAAGCCGCCCGTTTGGGTGGTATGTCAAGTCCTGTGTAAATTAGGTGGGGCGGGTCAGGCCTTGGTCTCGACCGTGATGCGGCGGAATTTCAGGCTGCGAATCACGGCATAGAACATTAACAAACAACTGGCTTCATTCCGA
>JAGOBP010000288.1 GCA_017999195.1 Thermoflexales bacterium | reverse complement strand
GCCATACACACTCGCCGTCACTGTATTGCTGACATGGCCGCCGATCACATTGGGACTGGTGGAGACTGGCTCGGTGCGCAGCCCTGGCAAAGCCAGTGCATACGGCGCAGGCGTCAACGCCTGCCGCGAGAGTGTCGTGAAGGTCACATCACCGCCGCACTTCACCGCCGTTTCCAACCAGCGTCCCTGCCCATTGAAAGCACTCATACCGAAGTCCAACTGCGTCGTGAACAAGCCTGCGTTCACCGTTACCGTCTGGGTGAGGGGCAAACCGATCGGGTTGCCCGCCGACACCGCATCGTACAAACGGAAAGCCATCTCGCACGAACCGCTCACGGCCGTGCCGCCGCTCTTCAACTGGCCCTGATACGTAAACCCTCCACTCGGCGCAGTCACCGACTGCGGCCCGGCCATGTTTTGCGGCCCAGCATCCTGCGCATACACCAGATTGATCACAACCAACAATAAGGCGCTTACCATTCCGAATACCAACAGTACGCGACGAGTCATGATGAGTCTCCTGAGGTGAATAAACTGAGATGGAAGCCCGGTCAACTTCCACGTTTGGTTCAACTGGCTGACCGACGCCCGCAAATAAAACGGCGATTATCTCCGTAAAACGACACAGGCCCGCGAAGGACGGCAGTCCTCCCCAGGCCTGTGATAGAAACTGGCTTGTTTCAGATTGAGCGGTGACTTACGAACAAGGCGGGCGCGGCAGCACCTCAACCCGATCGGCCCGCGGCGCGATCGAGGCCGCCATTTGCCCGCGCAGAAACGTCAGCATGTCATCCAGCGACGTGAAATAGCGGCGTTGACCGCTGGCCGCATGCTCGACCACCCCGCGCCAATCCGGCGGCGACGACTCCCCCGTCGTCTCCGCCCACAAGCGCACCATAAACACGTGATCGATTCGTTTCGCCGTCATGAGCCACGCGCATCCTTGCAAATTCAAGTCTTGGCGTCCAGCATACAACAGGCAGCGTCCAGAAAGCGTCCAAAATGGGGGAAAACAGGGATGAGGGATCAGGGATTGGGGATTGGTTCACCACGCACCACGCACCACGTATTACGTATTACGTACTACGTAGGCCACACACCGCGCTCACTGGCCGCCACAATCTGGCGATTAAACGGGAGTTCGTAATACGAGGCCTGCAACTCTGGTTCGGGGATGTCGGCCAGGCGCTGCTGCATCGCCTGCACCGCGCGCTTCAGGTAATCCTGCGCGCAGGCATCATCGCCCAACACGCGCTGCGTCTGCGCCGCCGCCCACAAGATATATTGCGGATGCATCATGCTGGCTTCGGCCTGCGCGTACACGTCCAGCATCTCGCGCAGGGTGTGCTGCGCCGCGTCGAGGCGGCCCTGTCGGCAATAGGCCACGGTCAGGTCGCACAAGTCCGTGCCCAACTCGGCGGGCTGCCCCAATGTGCGGCGAATGGCCAAGCCTTCTTCCATATGCTCAATCGCCGCCGTCAACTCGCCCAACTCGCGCTCGGCCGCGCCGAGGTTTGCCAGCGCATTGGCTTCCATCAAGCGACTGTTCATCTGGCGCGCCAGGTCCAGCCCGCGCCGCGAGGCCGCCCGCCCGGCTGCATAATCTTCCAGGTACAGCGTGATCATGCCTTCATTCAGGGCACAAATCGCCTGCCCGCGCACGTCCTTCAATTCGCGAAAAATCGTATCCGCTTGGCGCGTCAACGCCAGCCCTTCCGCATAGCGGCCCAGCCGACCGACCAACAACATCGTCGTGTTCACCATCACGGCCGCTTGCCCCTGCCGTTTGCCCAGTGCGTTATATCCGCGTTCCGCCTCGGCATACAGTTGACGCGCCGTCTGCACCTGATACCGCCGCGCCGCCACCGCCGCCAACCGCGCCAGTGCATCGGCCTCGCCTTCACGGTCACCGATAGCACGGCACACGTCCAACATTTGCGTCGCCACCGCGTGCGCGGCTTCGAAGTCCTGCTTGGCAAACGACGCCCCACTCGCCGCGCGCAAGGCGGTCACCAACACCGAACGATTGCTCTGCGCACCCGCGAGTTGTCCGGCCAACTTTAGCGCCGCTTGCGCCGTTTCAAAGTGGCCCTGTTGCACGGCCACATCGGCTAACGCACACTGTGCGGCCACTTGCCCTGCCGCATCATCGCTCTGCTGCGCCAACTCGGCCGCCCGCTGCAAACTCAACTGCGCTTGAGCATAATCACTGATAAGCACTTGATATTGCACCGCGACCAGATACGCCCGCGCCTGCCACAGCGTCGCCGGCGCACGATCCGCACAGGCGCGTAACCGCTCAACCCGATCGGCCTCGGCCGCCCGCTCGCCCGTCACCGAAAAATACGCGATCTGGCGATGCAGCACCGCGCAGCGCGCCTCATCATCGTTCGCCAACGCCGCCAGTTGCTCCAGGTCCGCCCACTGCGCGGCACGCTCGCCGCGTCGATGATAGACGCCTTCGCGCAAGGCCAGCATCTCAAAGCGATCGCTCACGCTAGCGGGGGCCAGTAAAGCCAAAGCGCGTTCGATGGCGTGCAGCGCTTCCGTATCCGCATACAGATTGATCAGGCGATAGGCCGTGCGTCGATAATAAACTACCGCGCGCGCGAATTCACCGCCCCGATCAAAATGCACGGCCAATTCCCCGCCAATCTCGGCCAGCCGATCGGCGTACAACTCCTCCATGATCTGCCCCACGCGGCGATGACGGTGCTTCAAGCGATCGGGCGGCAGATCAGCATATAAGGTCTGCTGAATCACGGCGTGAGCGAAGGCATAATCGAATTGCCGTTGACCGCCCGCATCGTGCACCAGCCGTCGATCGAGCAGTTCGTTCAACGCGTCCAGCACGCTGGCTTCGTTCCAGCCGCCCACCTCGCGCACCAGTTCCGTGGAGAAGATCGGCCCGGCTACCGCTGCCACCTCGGCCACCGCGCGGGCCGTGGGGCTGAGCTGATCCAATCGGCTGGCAATGATGGCGCGTAAACTTTCCGGCAAAGTGCGTTTTGGATCACGTTCGATCTGATCGATCCAGTTGGTGTCGGCCTCGAACCAGGGCTGCATCAACAGGCTGACAAACAAGGGGTTGCCTTCGCTGGCCGCCCACAGGCGCGCCGCCAGTTGCGGCCAGTGGCAGGCATCCACCGTGGCGGGCATGACCTGAATCAGCCAGTCGGTGAGGGCGGCGGTGGTCAGGCCCGTCAAGGCGATGTGATCGGCCAGGGTCTCTTTTTGCAGGCGGCGGCGCAGGTGGCGCAGCGGATGACCGCGCGGCGTTTCTTCTTCGCGATAGGTGGCGACGATCAACACGGGGGCTGCGGCGGCGCGGCGCGCTAAAAATTCGACGAGGGACAGCGTGGCTTCACCGGCCCAATGCAGGTCTTCCAGGAGCAGCAAGACCGGTCGGGGGCGCGCCAATTTTTCAAAGCACGCGGCCAGCGCATCGAACAGGCGCAAGCGTTCACGTTCCAGATCAAGCGCAGGCAAGGCGTGACGCTGGGTCAACTCGGGCAGCAGCGCGGCGATGGCGGCCAAGCGCACCGGCTCTAGGTCCAGCGTCAACAGCATGGGAAGCGCAGCGCGGCACGCCTGAATCAGCGCCTGATACGGCTGCGTTTCTTCCGGCGCGGTGTGCCCGCGCAGCACGCGCCCGCCCTGCGCTTCGGCGCTGAGGGCCAGTTCATGCGCCAGCCGAGACTTGCCAATGCCCGCCTCGCCGCCGATGAGCAGCAGTCCGCCAAAGCCATGCGCGGCGCGACTCCAACGCGCGTCTAATTGTTGGCGTTCGATCTCGCGGCCCACGAAAGGCCTGATTTCAAGGGCTGGCAGCGTTGCGGCGGTTGAGGCTCGATCGGGCGTGAGGTCAAACGCGGGCGACGGGCTAATCAACAGGGTGTTGTGCACGATCTGATCATGCAGGGCTTGCGTTTCCGGCATGGGCGGCATCGATAATTCTTGATGCAGCAACTGCGCAAAACGCTCGTATTCGTGCAGTGCGCCCGCTCGATCACCAGCCTCGTAGCGCAAGGCCAGCCCCTGTCGAACAACATCTTCACGCAGGGGATCGTGCATCAAGAGTTGTTGCGCGTACCCGATCGCTTTGGCGTAGTCCCGGCGGGAGCGGTGCTGTGCGATGAGGTGTTCCAGGTCGGCCAGGTACAAATCGCGCAAGCGTTCGCGCTCGAAGAATAGCCAGTCTTCACACAGCGTGTCCAGCAAGTCGCCGCGATACAGCGTCACGGCTTGCGCTAAAGTCCGGGGGCTGGCGCGCAGGCGCTCAAATTCGGCCACGTCCAGCCAGAGATCAGATTGCGCGTTCCACTGCAAGGCACGGCCGGTGTTGATAATCCACGGCATCGCGGCGGCGGGCAAGGCGTGAAGGAGTTGATGCAGGTGGCGGCGCAAGTTGGCGCGGGCGATGTTTTCGCGCTCGTCGGGCCACAGGGCAAAGGCCACTTGCTCGCGGGCCACGGGCTGGGCGCGATGCAACAACAAGTAAGCCAGCAACGGCAGCGTTTTAGGCGGCGCGTTGAAGCGCAGGGGAGTTGCGTCCAGCACCAGCGACGGTTGACCGAACAACGATATGCGGAGCATGCGCACGCTCACAACCAGGCAGGTGTTGGGCTGATTGTAGGCGATTGCGGTTAAAACGCAATGGGCAAAACGTCGCAAGAGTAACGCACAGGTAATAATACTCTCTGGCAACCGCGCGCGCTTCGTACGGAAGACCTGGTCTTTTTCGACGAGCGATTTTTATCACGAATGGGTTGGGCGGTTATTTATCAGCCGATACAATATCGAGTGCGCCAGTTAAGGTGAGGTCACGACCGAGAGATTACACCTGTCCCGACAGGACATGCCCCAGATGCTGCAGGTGCATTCCCAAACCGCTGCGGCCATAACGCCGTTCCAGCCAATCGGTTTCAGGCCAGATAGTTCGGATGAATAGTCGCGCCATAGCCGGTGGTGAATCGACCAGACTCAAGAGATAGGCGAAACGCAGCCAACTATTCGAGATCATACGACCGGCGAGGAAAGCACGAGGATTGACGAACCGCCTTAACAGCCACTGTCTGGATGCCGACGGCGCTAGTTGCCATAGGGTAGATTCAGCGTCATGCCAGCCAGTCAATTCTGACGCCAGGTTAAGCACCAACCAGACCGCCGTGCTCACTTGCCACGCTCTGGCGCGTGCTGTGATCGCACTCCAGTCGAGCGGGTGTTGACGAGCCAACCGGACCACATCGACCAGACCGCGCGCGTGCGGCGCACTCATTTGATGCGAGACCGCTTGATGCACTGCCAATTGCAGCAGTTGATCTTCGGGCGACAGGCTGAGCACCGTGTGCCCCAGCAACGTCAACTCGGTACAACGGCGCCAAACACCGGCCTGATCCACTTGCGCCGTGCGGCGCAGCCATTCGCCGGGAAACACCCCCCAGTGCAGTTCGATCAGGCTTTGCTCGGGCTGCGTGCCATGCAATTGAATTTCCCCGTAGTTTTGCGCTTGCATCGTCAGTGGCCGCGCGGCTTTCACGCGCTGTACGTAGCCGCACTTTTCCAGTGCAGATTGCGCCTGGACCATCTCGTCAGCCGCAATCCACAGGTCAAGATCAGTCATCGGCCGACAGGCCGCGGTCGGATAAAGGGTGTGCGCCAATACGGCCCCTTTGAAAGGAACCATCTGTCGTACTCCGGCCGCGCTCAGCACACACAGGGCCTGCGCGAGTTCGTGCTGTTGTGCGGTGCTGGTCTTCAGGTGAGAGGCGTAGACCTGGCGCAAATGGTGCAGCAA
>JAGOBP010000287.1 GCA_017999195.1 Thermoflexales bacterium | reverse complement strand
CTTGCTCATCAATCAATAAGCGCTCGCGCCAGGCATGTACCAGCGGCATGGCTTGCGACAGCACCAACATGGGCAAAGCCACACCCAGGGCCATCTTGACTCTAAGACTACGAAAAAAACGCGGAACCGCCAATTTAGATTGTGACACGGTTGATGGTTTCCCCAGATTGCAGAGTGGCGGTGATTATAACAGCAAGCCGCCCGCCGCATCAACCAAACGGCCTGACATGATATAGTCGCAGCCAGCCGAGAAAAGTAACCCTGCTTTGACTTTGTATTTGCCGGTGCTTATGCTAAACTCACGCAGCCCGACAACCTAAAATCTGAAGGAGCCAACCATGTCAGACGTCAACGCCCGTTCACTGATGAGAATCTTGGCTGCGTTATCGTTGGCGTTAGTGGCCGTCTGGGTGTTCACCGCCCGATCGCTGCCCGCCCGGCCCGTTGCTACACCACTGGAAAACGACGCCGACGCCCCGCGCCCCGATCATCCGGGCGAAGCCGTTTTGTTCCGGCGCATATCGTTGCAAGATGAAAAAGGCGACATTCCGCTGGATGGCCTGACGCGCGGCGTGGCGCAGGCCAAAGCGATGATCCAATCAGCGGCCACCGGCCCATCGGGCGGCGGCATCAGCCGGATGGCGTGGACCTGGCTGGGGCCGGGCAATATCGGCGGGCGCATCCGCTCCATTGTAATTTCACCGACCAACACCAATGCCATGTGGATCGGCAGTGTCTCGGGCGGCATCTGGCGCACGCTGGACGGCGGCGCGACCTGGCAAGTCGTCGATGACTTCATGGCGAATTTAGCCGTCTCCACGCTGGTTCTAAATCCGGTCACGCCGTCGATTATGTACGCCGGTACAGGCGAAGGCTTTTACAACGCGGACGGTATTCGCGGCGCAGGCGTCTTCAAATCCAGCGACGGCGGCACGACCTGGGCGCAACTCGCCTCCACAGCCGATGCCAACTGGCAATACGTCAACCGCTTGGCCCTCTCACCGAACGGGGCCACCCTGCTGGCCGCGACGCGCTCGGGCACGTGGCGCAGCATCGACGCCGGCCTCAGTTGGACGCAGGTCATCACGCTTGAAACGCTTGATGTAAACTTCGACCCGACCAACCATTTGAAAGCCGTCGCCAGCGGCAATTTCGGGCGCGTGTGGTATTCGACGAATGGCGGCGCCGCGTGGACGCCCGCCAGCGGCATCACGGGCGGCCGGGTGGAATTGGCCCATGCGCCCAGCGCACCGTCCATTGTGTACGCCTCCGTCAACGCCTCGTCAGGCTCGATCTATTCCAGCACCAACGGCGGCCAATCGTACGCACTGGTCAGTTCTGGCAGCAATTATCTGGGCACACAAGGTTGGTACGACAACGTCATCTGGGTTGATCCCACCAATCCCAATACGCTGATCGTTGGCGGCATCGATCTGTGGCGCAGCACCAACGGCGGCAGCACACTGACCCAAATCAGCCAGTGGTGGAACAGTCCGCAATCCGCCCATGCCGATCATCACGTCATCGTTCACGATCCAAACTTCAACGGTATCACTAATACCACGGTGTATTTCGGAAACGACGGCGGCATCTATCGTGCCAACAACGTGTACACTGTCGCGGGCATCTCCGGCTGGGAGGAACTCAACAACAACCTGGGCATCACGCAATTCTACGGCGCGGCGGGCAATAACAGCAGCGGCGTCATCATCGGCGGCACGCAAGATAACGGCACACCGCGCTACATCGGCGGCACTGAAACCTGGTCGACGATGTTCGGCGGCGACGGCGGCTACAACGCGGCCGACCCCACCAATAGCAACTACTTCTACGGCGAATATGTTTATCTGCGCATTCATCGCAGCACCAACGGCGGCGCAAGTTCCAGTTACATCTACAACGGCATTCTCGACGCGCAGAACTCCACGGCCAACTTCATCGCGCCGTTCATCCTAGACCCGAATGACGCCAATCGGTTGCTGGGCGGCGGGATTCAACTATGGCGCTCGAACAACGTCAAAGCCACCACGCCCACCTGGGCCGGGATCAAAATCTCTACCACCAACAATAGCCCCATCAGCGCCATTGCCGTCGCGCCCGGCAACTCCGATCTCATCTGGGTGGGCCATAACAACGGCGATGTTTACTCGACCACCACGGGCACGGTCGTTACCCCAACCTGGACGCGCGCTGATCTGGGTACGCCCAACCTGCCCGGCCGACAGGTCACGCGCATCACGATCGATCCGGCGAACACCCAAAAGGTCTACGTGACCTTCGGCGGCTTCAGCGCCGATAATGTGTGGCGCACCACCAATGGCGGCGCGACCTGGAGCGACATCACCGGCAGCGGCTTGACCGGCCTGCCCGATGTGCCTGTGCGCAGCCTGGTGATCAATCCCAACAATAGCAATTGGCTGTATGTTGGCACAGAGGTCGGTATTTTCGCCAGTGACGACGGCGGCACAACTTGGACGGTGCCGCAGGACGGCCCGGCTAACGTCTCGGTGGATGAATTGTTCTGGCTCAATTCCAAGACCTTGATCGCCGCCACGCACGGTCGAGGCTTGTACAAAGCCGTGCTGGACACGGTCCTTAGCGGCAATGCCACGGCCAGCGAAGTCATTGGCAATAACAACGGTGTCATCGATCCCGGTGAAACGGTGGGCCTACGGGTGGCCTTGACCAACGGCGGCGCGATTGCCGCCACGGGCGTCACCAGCACGCTGCGCTTGATCACAGGCAGCGCTGCGGCCATCAACACGGTGTCGGCTTATGCCAACATCGCGGCCGGAGCGACTCAGACCAATACCACGCTGTTCACCTTCAATGTCAACCCGGCTCAGCCCTGCGGCACAGCGTTGACATTTGTATTTACGGCCACCTATGACGTGGCTCAAACCTGGGTGACAACGTTTAGTGTGCCGATTGGCGCGGTGGTGCTAAACGCGCCGATCACCTATACGTCAGTCGATGTGCCCAAAGCCGTTCTTGATGACAACGCCACGGGCGTGACTTCCACGCTCTCGATCGGCGCCGCCGGTACGATCGGGGACGTGAACGTCCGCCTCACCAGTATCACGCACACTTGGGACTCTGATCTAGTGATCAATTTGACTTCGCCCACCGGCACTTCGATCAATTTGATCACTCAACGCGGCGGCGATGGTGATAACTTCGTCAATACGATTCTGGACGATGCGGCCGCGGCCGCAATTAGCAGCGGGACTGCGCCTTTTACGGGCAGTTATCGCCCTGAAGGTGGATTGAGCAGTCTGTACGAGCAAAGCCAGGCGGGTACATGGACGTTGACCCTGATCGACGTGGCAGCCGGGGATGGGGGCACCTTGAATGGTTGGGGATTGGACATCAGGACATTGACGTACATCTGCGCGCCATATAACCCCACTGTGCAATTGTCCGCGGCCAACTACAACGTTAACGAAAGCGCGGGCACAGCCATCGTCACGGCCGCGCTTAACATCAGCACAGCCACAACGATCACCGTCAACTATGCCACCAGCAATGGCACGGCCGTTGCGCCCGGCGACTACGCAGCCGCCAGCGGAACGTTGACTTTTACGCCCGGTGTGACGCTGTCAACTTTCAATGTAAATATCGCGAATGATGCAGTCGTTGAAAACAGCGAAGCCTTCACGGTCACGTTGAGCAGTCCCAGCAATGCAACACTGGCTGCGCCCTCGTCAGCCACGGTCACCATCGGCGACAATGATCAACCCAGCGTCGCGTTGAGTTCGGCCACATACGGCGTTAGCGAAGGCGCAGGCTCAACACCAATCACAGCGACCCTCAATCAAGCCGCGCCGTACACGGTTACGGTCCAATACGCCACCAGCAACGGCACGGCCAGCGCGCCCGGTGATTACGGCGCGGCAAGCGGGACGTTGACCTTTACGCCCGGTGTGACGCGAACCACCTTCAACGTGAGTATCGTGAACGATGCCCTGGCTGAAAACAGTGAAGCCTTCACGGTCACGTTGAGCAGTCCCAGCAATGCGACACTGGCTGCGCCCTCATCGGCCACGGTCACCATCGGCGACAATGATCAACCCAGCGTCGCGTTGAGTTCGGCCACATACGGCGTTAGCGAAGGCGCAGGCTCAACACCAATCACAGCGACCCTCAATCAAGCCGCGCCGTACACGGTTACGGTCCAATACGCCACCAGCAACGGCACAGCCACCGCACCTGCTGACTACACGGCAACCAACGGCACGTTGACCTTTACGCCGGGCGTGACGCAAACGACCTTCAACGTCGCCATCGTGAATGACCCGACGGTTGAAAACAGCGAAGCCTTCACCATCACGTTGAGCAATCCTAGCAATGCGACGTTGGGCGCCCCCTCGTCGGCCACAGTCACCATCAGCGACGACGATCAGCCGCAGGTGCAATTCAGTACAGCCACCTACCTCGCCAACGAAGGCGCCGGCACGGCCTTGATTACGGTCACGCTCGATCAACCCGCCGTAGTCAACGTGTCGGTGCAGTATGCCACCAGTGATGACACAGCCAGTGCCGGATCAGACTACACGCCAATTAGCGATACGTTGATCATCACGGCCGGGCTGACCACGGCCACGTTCAGTGTGCCCATCGTCAACGACGCACAGTTTGAAGTGCCCGAAGCGCTGAATCTAGCCTTGAGTGCGCCGGTCAACGCCGGGCTAGGCGTGCTTTCACAAGCGACTTTGACGATTAGCGACAACGACTTTGGCGTGTTCTTGCCGCTCATCAACAAAGAATGAACGCAATCAGTGTGGGTCGCCTCGCCGCGCAGGTTATTGACTTCGGTGGCGAGGCGAAAGTGATCGGGGTCACGTCGCGCGGAATCTTTCTCGCGCTTGATCGACGCGTGCTGTTCGTGTCAGTCGAGCGTTGGCGCGGGCCATTGACGATCACTGTCGATAGTCCACTCGTTTGCGCCAGCGGCGACAACGTGCGGCTGTCTCCCACCCGATTGATCTTCCCGGCCTTCGAGGTCGATCTCTCGACAGCGGATGTGTGGCAACCGCTCACGCCATTGATCGCACGTCCGCTGGCCGACCAGCGTGACGCGCTAAAGCAACTGGCGTCAAGTGTGCTGGCGCGCAAGACGCCGACTGGCTTCGGCGTACTATTGCTGTACTTACTCGATTTCTCTGAAAAACAAGCCCTTTCGACGAATGAAGCCGCGCTGCTGGCGCGGCTGACTCAACTGCGTGAATCGATCCGGCAATCAGATTTTGATCAAGCCGCAGAGTTGATCGAAAGTCTACTCGGCCTGGGGCGCGGCCTCACGCCGTCGGGCGACGATGTCACGATCGGGGTGTTGTTGGGGCTTAAGCCGTGGCGGGCGCAGCCTTCGACTTCACTTCGTTCCGCTCAGGCTGCATTCACTCAATGCGTTGTCGAATCAGCCTATCAACGCACCACCACCCTCAGCGCGAATCTCATCGAGTGCGCGGCCAACGGCGAGGCCGATGAACGCTTGATCAATGTACTGACTGGACTGATCACCGGCCAATCCGCAGTCGCAACGTGCACAGAGTACGTTTTGGATTGGGGCCATTCATCGGGCGTTGATGCACTTATCGGCCTGGCGTTGACGCTGACGGCTGTTTAGGTCTATACTGATTAGTGTAAGTGACGCCGCTGCCTCATCAAACCAACACCCCCAGGAGAATTCCGATGCAAATTGTTAGCGACACCGGCATGGACTTGGTCCTGCCGCCCGAACTTATGCCAGAACTCGACATCCACCTTGTGCGGCACACCATCACGCTGGATGGCAAAACCTATCAC
>JAGOBP010000286.1 GCA_017999195.1 Thermoflexales bacterium | reverse complement strand
CCAGTGGTCGGCCAAACAAATTCTGGGCCATCTCATCGACTCGGCCGCGAATAACCATCAACGCTTCGTGCGCGCCCAGTTCACCACCGACCTTATTTTTCAGGGTTACGCGCAGGAAGACTGGCTGCGCGTGCAATACTACGTCGATGAACCGTGGGCGGCCATGATCGATTTCTGGCAACTGTACAATCTGCATCTGGCCCACGTCATCGCCCACATCCCCGATGAAACCCTGTCGCGACCGCGCCAGCCGCACACGCTGGACAAAATCGCCTGGCAGACCATCCCAGCGGATCAACCTGCGACGCTGGAGTACCTGATCCGTGACTACCTCGGCCATCTACAGGATCACCTCAAGCAGATCACAACGGCGCAGGCGTAAACTTTCATAGGGTCAATGCACGAGGCCGAATACCTCAATTCGATTGTGAGACCGCCCATGTCCCTCAATGACTACACCGAAGCGAATCGCCAAATGTGGAACACCACGGCCGCCGTTCACGCGCAGGCCTACGTCAACGATTTATTGACACGCATCGCCGCGCCCGACTTCTCGACCTTCGACGCGGTCGAACGGCGCCTCTTTGCGACGATCGGCCTCACCGGCAAGGCGGTGATTCAACTGTGCTGCAACAACGGCCGCGAATTGATCGCCGTAAAAAAAGCGGGCGCGGGTCGCTGCGTGGGCGTGGACATCAGCGACGAATTCATCGCGCAGGGAAACACGCTCGCCACGGCGGGCGGCGTGGAGGTGGAGTTTGTCCGATCGAGTGTGTATGATCTGCCGTCCGAACTGGCCGGGCAATTTGATTTGGTCTACATCACCATCGGCGCGTTGGGCTGGCTGCCCGATCTCGATGAGTTCTTCAACGTCGTAGCGAACCTGCTCCAGACCGACGGCCAACTGCTCATCTACGAGATGCATCCCATCTTGAATATGTTCGAGGCTGAGAAGGGTCTGGTCGTGGATGCGTCGTATTTCCGGCGCGAACCATTTGTCGAAGATGAAGGCCCGGACTATATGGATCCTTCGCAGATCGTCAAGGGCCGAGCGTATTGGTTCTCGCATACGCTGACGGACATCATCGGCGGCTGCTTGAAACACGGCCTCAGCCTGACGCACTTTGCAGAGTATGAGCATGACATTTCGATGGTGTACGCGGCCTTCGAACATTTCGACAAGAAACCACCGCTGAGTTACTCGCTGCTAGCCCGGAAAACGCTGTAAACTTCAACGCCCCGATCGATGTTCTGATCGGGGCGTTGAAGTTTAAGTTTCTCTGCGTTCTAAGCGGTCTCAGCGGCTATCTTACGCTCTTGCCGCCGCGAGTTGCACTCGCGTATCGTGCAAGCGATCCATCGCCGCCTTGGCCGTGGCCTTCATCAGACCGGCTTGCAAGCGCACATCCAGTTCGCTCAGCGCCCGCAGGCCCCTCGCCTCGATCTTGATCACTTTGCCCGCCGCCAGCACCTTCGACGTCATCGTGTGCACGAACGGCTCCACAATCGCCGACAGGCCAAAGATGTCGCCGGGATTGAGTTCGCTGATGAAGAACTCTTTCACGATGTGCGGATCGTCACGGTCAATGACTTTGTAGTGCAAGTCGATGCTGCCATCCACCATCACATACAGTGCGGTGGCCGGCTGCTCGCTCTCGAAGATGTTGGTCCCCTGCTCCACTTCAACCTCTTCGGCCAGCATCGCCACAGCCTTCAACTGCGTGTCATCGAGAAAACCAAAGAACGGAAAACGGCGCAACAATTCAGGTGAAATCATGAGAGGGTGTCTCCATTTGACAGGTAGCATCCTGAGCGGACGCTGAGCATGGGCGAAGCGGTAGTCGAAGGATGCGCGCCCTTCGACTTCGCTGCGCTCCGCTCAGGACGCGGCAAGTAAGTCAATAACCGTCTGCGCGGCCACCGGCACCGCCGCAGCCACCGGCGGCGTCAACTCTTCCGTGAAGTCATACGTGTACGGCGATTCAACCGCCACCACCGTGATCTGCTTCGGCAAGTCCGCGCCCATCGAGCGGCCCATCTTCAGCGCCGTCATCAGCGACATATCATGCACGGCGGTCGTATGCCCGGCTGATGGATCATACAGATCATCGAGGTCGAAGTGATAGACCTCGCCCAGCGCGTGCTGCCCGCTCCCGATCGAATCGATCACGATGGCGCGCTCGTAGCCCACCATGCGCTCCATCAGGCTGAGGCCGCCCAGCGCGACGCAGTCGACTTCGATGTTGGACGTTGGAAGTTGAAGGTTGGAGAGTTGCGCCTCCACAGCCTGCGCCACCTTCCAACCCACGCCATCATCGCCGAGAATAGGATTGCCTAAGCCAACAACGAGTGTCTTCATGAAGAGCAGTAACCGGTGATTGGTAACTGGTCGATCGGTAACGCATTACTCCAATTACCGATCGACCAATTAACTACGTGACTATCTCACTAGCCAACTATCGCACTAACAGTTCTGCTTAAATTCCCGCAGCACTTCGCCATCCGGCGCGCGGACGATGACTTCCAGCGGCATCTGGCCGGGCAGGCTGTGCGTGGCGCAGCCGAAGCACGGATCGTAGACGCGGAAGGCCATCTCGATCATGTTGGTCAGGCCCTCGGTCACGATCGTGCCTTTGGTGATCAACTTCTGCGCGACGCGCTTGGTGTCCATCTGGATCGGCGCGTAGTTGTTGGTCGTGCCGACGATCAGGTTCACCTTGGTCAACAGACCGCGTTCGTCGGTCTTGTAATGGTGCGTCAGCAAACCGCGCGGCGCTTCGACGATGCCGATGCCTTCGGTCGGCTTCTCGGTCGGGACGGTGTGGAAGTTGTCGCTGTAGATTTCGGGATCGCTCGCCAGTTCCACGATGCGCTCCGCTGCGTACAGCAGTTCGATCAAACGCGCCCAGTGCGTCGCCAATCGATGATGCACGGGCTTGCCCAGCGTCGCATAGAACTCGTCGTACTGTTCTTGCGCGCGGGGCGTCGCCATCCCATCGGAGGCGTTGAGGCGCGAGAGCGGCGACGACACATACACACCGCTATCCTTGCCATCGACAAAACCCTTCCAGCCGATCTTCTTGAGATACGGGAATTTCAGGTACGTCCACGGCTCGACGTGTTCGGCAATCCAATCGGTGTATTCGTTGGGACCGTACATCCCGATGCGCACGCCGTCGGGATCAACCACGCTGATCTTGCCGTCGTAGAAGTTGATCTTCTTGTTCGCATCGAGTTGGCCGATGTAGTAGGTCTTGTGCAGATACACATCACCGAGGATCAGGTCTTTGTATTGCGGCAGCACCATATCCTTGAACAACTTCAGGCTGAACTGCGCAAAGTCCACGCCCCACTCACCCAACTGCTTGAGTTCTTCGGCCTGCGCTTTGGTGATGCCTTTCGTCATGCCGCCCGGAATCGACGTGGCCGGATGCACCTTGCGGCCGCCGATCGTCTCGACGATGTGGTGGCCGTTATGGCGCGCCTGAATGACCTTGCCGCCAATTTCCAAGCCGACCTTGTGGATCACGCCGAGGATGTTGCGCTCGGCCACGGGCGCGTTAGGCCCCATCACAAAATCGGGACCGGCCAGCGCGTAGAAGTGCGTGGTGTGATCGGTGAAGTAGAAGCCGCTGTACAGCAGTTCGCGCAGCAACTTGGCCGTGCGCGGCGGATCGACGTGATAAACCGCGTCGCCCGCTTTGGCCGCCGCCATATGATGCGCCTCGGGGCACACGCCGCAGATGCGATTCGTCAGCAGCGGCATTTCCTCCACCGGCCGGCCCACGCAGAAGCGCTCGAAGCCGCGCAATTCAGGAATTTGAAAATACGTATTGGAAACGTCACCCTCTTCGTTCAAGAAAATCTCAATCTTGCCGTGACCTTCCAAACGCGTAATCGGATCAATCGTGATACGTTGCATTGTCATCCTCCCTTAATTCGGCGCTTTCGCGGACCACGCCGATTTGCCCGCGCGCAACAATGAGTCTGCCAGATTGAAGCGATAGAACTGCCCGACGGGATCGGGGATGCCGTCCAGAATCCGATCGATCTCCTCCGGCTCTTTGGCATCGATCACCGACGAGAAGGCCGTGATGAGCCGCGCGCCGTAGTCGATGACGCCGTCCGCCGGGCCGTAGCAGCCGATGCACTGCGCGGCCACTTGCGGGCACAGCGCGCCGCAGCCCTGCCGCGTGGCCGGGCCGTTGCACGGAATGCCCTGCTCCAACAGGCACAGATCAGGATCGATATGCTCGACTTCCTGAATGCGCACGAACTTGGTGATCTTCTTGACGTTGCGCTCGCGCGGGCAATCATCGCACACCGTCGAAGCGCCGACTCCGATCACCGATCCGACGGGCGGCAATTGCGCCTCGCCGTGCAGCACCTTGATCACCAGATCGATCACCGCCGAAATCTGATGCGATTCGGGCGGGCAGCCGGGCATGTAATAATCGACGGGCACGACTTGCGCGAGCGTCCGCAAAACCGGATTGAATTGCGGGATAGTCAACTCGCCTTCAGGTACAATCGTCACGCGTTGCGGTCGCACGCCCGATGGGTTATCGGTGCTGACCGACCCGTACGCCGTATCGAAGATTTCGCTGGGCGGGCACAGATTCGCCAGGCCGGGAATGCAGCCCTCGGTCGCGCACGACCCGAACGAGACCAGAATCTTGCTCTTGCGGCGCAGCAACTTCGCCATCTCCTCGTTTTCGTGCGTGCGCATGCCGCCGTTGAACAGGCACAGCAAAATCGAGCCGTCTTCCATCGCCTCGACATCTTTGTACTTGGCGTCCATCGCCACCGGCCAGAAGGCCACGTCGAAGTTGGCATCGACATCCAGAATCTGCGCGCCGATGTTCAGTACGGCAATTTCACAGCCGCCGCACGATGAGGCCCAATACATCGCAAACTTCGGTTTGTCGCTCATGCGACCTCCTTCACTTCAAACGCCGCGTGTTCTTGAACTTGATGCTGCTGACCGTTGGGCATTTGTCCCCAGTGCAGCGGCCCCAGGGCGCGCACTTCTTCCACCATCGTGCCGATTTCGGCGGCCAGTTTCACGCCTTCGGCGGCGCTGGCCCACACCAACTTCACGCGCTCCGGCTCCATGCCCATCTGCTTCAGCGTGCGCTTCAACAGCATGTAGCGGCGCAGAGCCTTGTAGTTCTGCTCCAGATAGTGGCATTCGCCGGGATGGCAGCCGGTGATCAACACACCATCCGCGCCGCCCGCCAACGCCTTGATGATGAACGTTGGATCGAGGCGGCCGCTGCACATCAGGCGGATCAATCGGACGTTGGGCGGATACTTCACGCGCGCCGTACCGGCGAGGTCAGCCGCGCGGTAACTGCACCAGTTGCACGTAAACCCGATGATGACGGGCTCGAATTTTTCTTGATCGCTCATGTCTTTGTCTCCTGCTTCACGCACCACGCATTACGCATCACGTGTTACGGAGTGCGTGTTGCGTGATTACGCAAACGCGTACTCCGGCTGCGCATACTCCAGATTCAGCATCAGCAAGCCGTCGATCTGCTTGAGGATTTGCTCATTGCTGAAGCCCGTGCCGGAAATCGCGCCCGCGGGACAGGCCGCCACACACGTGCCGCAACCCTGGCACAACGCCGGATTGATCTCGGTCACCATGCGATCGGGCAGGAACGAGATCGCATTGAACGGACACAGGTTATTGCAGATGCGGCAGCCCGAGCACTTGTCTGGATTGACGCTCGCGCGCACGGGTTCCAGCGTGAACATCTTCTGCTGGATGCGGCCCAGGACACGCGCCGCCGCCGAGGCACCTTGCGAGACCGTC
>JAGOBP010000285.1 GCA_017999195.1 Thermoflexales bacterium | reverse complement strand
AGGTGATAAGTCTGCACGGCGGCTTGATAGGCGCGCAAGCGATCGCCGCTGTCGCCGTTCAGATCAGTGGGGCTGCCTGCGATGAAAGCAATGCGTTGATGACCGTGCTCGATCAGATGGCGCAGCGCTTCGATCACGCCAGTGCGATTATCCGCCACGAGCGTTGGGCCGTGTTCGCCCGAACCGATAAAGATCACGGGCTGTCCGGCGGATACGAGGTCTTGCAGATAGGCCGAGCGGGCGGCCGCGTGTAAAGGATTCACCGCAATCAAGCCGTCGGTGTTCCACGGGCCGATGGGCACGAAGTCCGTATCGGGCGACAGGTCGGGCCAGGCGGGCCGCAGCGGATCGGTCGGGGTGGCCGACGTGCCCATGCCACAACTGAGCAACACATTGCAGCCTAGATCGTGCGCGGCCGAGCGGATGCCGCGATAGATCGGGTTGAGGTAACTCAGCGGTGTGGCGGTCCAGTAGAATTGCCAACCGGCCAACACGCCCAAGGTGGGGCGGCCATGACGATAGGAAGGGGGCATGCAAAAAGCTTACTCGTCACACACTGAAAAGTCAACTGACTGACTCGATCAGCCGCAGCGGGTGTATGATTGTCACCCGATAGCCCTTACCCTGTTCAAAGGATCAACGATGCCCCTGACGATGAAGGTTCGTACTTTTCTGCTGATGGCGCGTGTGCTGGGCGGCAAGCCGATTAATCAATTGACCGTGGCGCAGGCGCGCCGCGCGGCGCAGACGCCAGTGCCGCCGCGCCGCACACCCACGCCGATCGCCGCCGTGCTCGATCGGACGATTCCCGGCCCGGCGGGCGATATCCCGCTTAGAATTTATACGCCCAACGGCGCAGGGCCTGTTCCGCTGTTGATGTATTTTCATAGCGGCGGTTTCGTGGTGGGCAGCGTGGCGGGCAGTGATGGAATTTGTCGCGCATTGTGCCATGACGCGGGTTACAGCGTCGTCTCCGTGGATTATCGCTTGGCGCCAGAACATCAATTTCCCGCCGCGCCCGATGATTGCCTGGCGGCGACGCGCTGGGCGGCGGCGCACGCCGCTGACTTCAACGCCGATGCGTCGCGGGTGGTGGTCGCGGGGGACAGCGCGGGCGGCAATCTGGCGGCGGTGACGGCGCTGCGCTGTCGCGATGAGGGCGGCCCGGCGCTGCGCGGACAACTGCTCGTTTATCCCGTCACCGATTATCATACCCCGGCGACAGCGTCTTACCTTGAAAATGCGACAGGCTACCTGCTGACGCGCGATCTGATGATCTGGTTCTGGGGACATTACCTGAATGATGCGGCGGACGCCCATCATCCGCACGCCGCGCCTTTACGCGCGCCCGATCTGCGCGGCCTGCCGCCTGCACTGGTGATCACTGCGGAATATGATCCGCTGCGCGATGAGGGCGAAACTTACGCGGAACGGCTTCAAGCGGCCAGTGTGTCGACGGTGCTTTCGCGTTATGACGGGATGTTTCACGGTTTCTTTACGCTGGGCGACTTGCTGGCCGAGAGCCGGCAGGCGACGGCGGAAGCCACGGCGTGGTTGAGACAGGTGGCCGCTCGCTAGTTGATGGGTAGGCCCGTCCGAGAAAATAACAGCGCGGCGCATCTCTCAAGATGCGCCGCGCTGTTTATTCGTAGCCTGGTCATCACAACGGCAGAGGCGATTTGAGTGACTGCTTCATCTTTCGCGTTGGCTTTTCTTGCGTGCAAGATACTCAGCCCATGCATCAGCATAATCCGCGTCATCACTGAGATCGATCTCTTCGCCCGCCTTCAGCCTATTTTCCTCAGTGGTGATGGCTGGTACAGCCTTGATTCGATACCCCAACACGCCTTCTGGAACACGCGTGCAACCCACGTTATCGAAAATCCCCAGCATGCTCTGCACAAAATCCTCCAACATCTGACGCAGGACAGGTTGAAGAGCCGCAAATTGCTCTGAAGTCCAGGGCATGTCGCGATAGAGCGAAAACACAGCCTGACGAATTGCCTGTGCGCCGTGTTCAGTTTCGTTGTCGATAACTTCGAAGAACGTCTTGGCGTAGTCCATATTACCTGCCCAGTGCGGATTTGGAGTAGATTCACGGCTGAAGCGCCGAAGATAAATCTTCGGGCTACAAGACCGCGCCGGATAAAATCCGGCTAACCCGATTCAGCGGGTGCTGTTGCGTAGCCCGGCGATTTCATCACCGGGCTGGATGGCGTAGAAGTAACATCATGAAAAAACCTGTTACAACCGATTGGAAGATAATCCCCGCCCAGCCACCGAAAAACTCTGTGTTGAGCAAGATCATCCCCAGGCACCAGCTAATCGCACTCACCAGTATCCACCAGCCAGCGTTCTTGACTCGACTTCGTAAAAAGAGCCACTGGGCAGTACCAACTATGATCCCAGAGATCGCCCATCCGCCTTCATTGTTGACAGGCAAGTACACAGACCCAATCGCGTACATGGTCAACGGTAGTCCGACTATCCAGCCGCAAATACTTAACCAGACCCAGTGACTTGCTTGAGGAACATAGCGCCGCAGCGTTAGCCATTGTGTAAAGCACACGAATAGCCCCATGAAGAACAGTGCTAAAGGAATCGTAACTACATCTACGACGAGCCAGGCCGTAGTGAAGGATCCTAAATTCAGCACGGCGCGTGTTACAAACCACAGGAATGTGCCTGCAAAGGTCGCGATAGACCAAAGAAGCCAGAAACCCCAGCTAACGCGCAAATGCAAAGGAGAGGACATACCGTTACCTTAGCTTTCATATCGTTGATGATGTGCAGATGCGGTTAGCCATACGGTCGAATTATGGGCTTCGCGCCAAGGCTACCCCGCTCGCCGCGCAAGGAACGCCCCATCAGTATATTCACCAATAAAGCGCGCGTCAAATTTGCAGCGCTCCGGCGAATGAATTCGCGCCTACAGATACACACAGCCGACCTACGTCGGCTGGAATTTAGTCGGCGTAGGCCGACTTCGCGTCGTTGTTACTGCGAATTGATTCGCCAGGAACGGCACAGTCTCAATCAGACCCAAAAAACTCCTTAACGCTTTCTGAACAACCTTTCGGTATGCTGTCGGCACATCACTTATGGAGGCTGAAGCATGACACCGAAATTACTGACCCCCGTCCCGAAAATGGCGTTGATCGCGTTGGTCTTGATGATCGCCGCGTCACCGTTCATCGCGAGTCGCGCGGTAGGCCTATCGGCGGCGGCACCGATTGATGAGCGTTCCTTTGATGAATCAACGTCCGTCTCGACACCCACTGCGCCGCTCACGCAAACGATGGGCATCACGCAAACCCTATCGGATGAAGCGCAACGCAACACCATCGCCTTCGACGGGTTGGCCTTCCTCACCGGCTCGTTGGGCGCGGACTCGTTCTTCCCGCCCGGCAAAGTGGCTGATTTCTGGGGTTTTCAGTATCTGCGCGACAACGACCTCAGCCAGATGGGGCACAATCCGTTGTTCCTGACCAGCGCGGCCTTCAATATGTGGAACGTGCTGACGACCGCTCAACGCACGCAACTGAAAACGCTGGCGAACGCGCAAGTGAGTTCGATCAACAATTACGCCACCATGCGCTTCGTGTTGATGAAGGCCTTCCGCCGCTTGCTGGACGGCGATGTGCCCACGGGCAGCGCCGGTTTGGACAAAGACGCCGTGATGGCCTACTCGGCCGACCTGTACAAACTCGACGGGCAGATGAGTTACGATCGGGCGCAGGTGATGGGCGGCATCATTGCGTCGCTGTCCCCATCGCAAACGGCGTTCCTCAACACCAACATGGTCGGCAAGGGCATGCTGCAATGGCCCGCCGTAACGGAACCGTCGGATATGCAGGGCTTACAGCGCGAAGTAAAAGAAGCGCTGATGACGTATGCGGGCGACATCTATAGCTGGTATGCAGGCTCGATCGAAGCGGACGTATATTTCTGTCCTGAACGACAAGGCACGTACTTCGGCTCGTTTTATCTGAAGGACACGCCCGTGATGTCGGTCGGAGGCAGCATCGATCCAAACCTCACGGCGAACGCGGGCATCACCTTTGTGTTGACGCTGTCGCCCACGCAAGCCTCGCTGGTGACGGGCCTGGTGGACATTCAGCACCAGGACCTCCAAGAGATTGTTGATCGGCGCGAAGAGATGTCCGCGCAATTCCGGCGCTTCATCGCGGGCCAGCCCGTCAGCCTCACTGAAGTGCTCAGTCAGGCCAATCGGTATGGCGAACTCGACGGCGAGATCGTCTACCACATCGCCACGAACTTTGCTGCCGTCAGTCGCACGCTCAGCACCTCGCAACTCGCCACGCTCAACGGCCTGCGCCAGCAGATTTTGGGCGAATTCCCGCTGATTCCCGAACCGTATGCCTATCGCTACTCCGATCGCATCGACATGCCCACGATCACCAACACCAACTTTCTGTTCCTGCCTGCGCTGACCGAGAAGGTGTATCTGCCCCTCGTCGGCTTGGGCATTGGCGATGTGATCACCACAACCTCGCCCACACTGCCCGACACCGGTCAGGTGTCCGATTACACCGCAATCTTTGGCGAAGACGCCGACTACTCGATCAATCCGCCCGCCTACACGGTCAACGGTAATGGCACGGTGACGGATCAAGTGACGGGGTTCATGTGGCAGCAAAGCGATGGTGGTGAAATGACCTATGCCAACGCGTTGACGTATTGCCAAAGCCTGACGCTGGGTGGCTACACCGATTGGTCATTGCCGCCCGCCGATCAACTCTTCAACATCCTCAATCACGATCGCAATCCCGCGCTGAACACGACCGCGTTTACCAGCACTGCCGCCGAATACTGGTGGTCGAATCAGACGCAAGCAAATGACGCCAGCAAAGTGTGGGTCGTCAACGCGGGCGGCGGCATCGGCCCGCATCCGATGAGCGAGACGATCAGCGCGGGCGGCCTCAAGCGCTATCACACGCGCTGCGTGCGGAATACGTCAACCACGACCAGCGACTTCACCACGAACGGCAGCCTCACCGTCAGCGATGCCACCACCGGCCTGATGTGGCAGCAAGCCGAAGTGACTCCGACCGTCACCTGGGAAGGCGCGTTGATCTACTGCGAAAATCTCTCGTTGGGTGACCAATCCGATTGGCGCTTCCCCAACATCAAAGAACTCCACTCGCTCAACGATGTGACGCACGTCAACCCATCGATCGACACGACGGCCTTCCCAAGCGCGCAAGCCGCGCGCTACTGGTCATCAACCACGCTGCTTGGCGGCACCGGTAAGGCGTGGTTCACGGACTTCAGCGATGGCCGCACCAGTTACGAGGACAAGACCAGCGCGCTGCTGGTGCGGTGTGTGCGGAGTGATTGAAAAATCCGGCGGCGAGCGTTTGTTTGACGGGGGCGGCGCTGACTGATAAGCCGGTCTTTGCACTGAAGTCGGCAGTCGCGTTCGTCACACCCTGTACCAACCAGCAAAAACAAACCGAGTACCTTTTGGGTACTCGGTTTGGTTTTTGCTCCGCAACCAAGACTCGAACTTGGAACCCATCGGTTAACAGTTAGTTGGAGTCCAAATGGTACCGGATGCCACAAGGGGCGCGAAATCACAGCACCCGATGGGTATTTGGTCAATCCAACCCTGTGACCGACGGTCGGCAAAATCCCAACATTCTTCGGTTTTTCGGCACGCGCTACTTAATCGCTGTTTTATGACTAGCGGTCTTTGGATATTCACCGCATTATGCAATGAGGCTGCTATTGCTTCAATAGCCAATCGCTGGTTTGAACCTTTTCGGACGCTGGTTCGGTGTTGCGGACTATTGGCTATCCATACC
>JAGOBP010000284.1 GCA_017999195.1 Thermoflexales bacterium | reverse complement strand
CGCCAACCCGATGTACAGCGCATACGACGGCGGATTGGGCAGGCGCAGAATGATGAGCATGAACACGAGGCCGATCAAACCGCCGATGAGCGCCCACCACACTTTATCGGGCACGTCTTTCAGCACGCTTTTCCAGGTCACTTGCGTGCCCTGTCGGCGCTTCACGCTGATCTGATTGTAGCGTGCCTTCTTCTCGTCGGGATCGTAGCGGACGCTGATTTGTTGATCGCGAATGCGTTTGATGCGCTCGATTTCGTCTTTGTCGCCCATCGTCGGCCTCGCACGTGTGAGATGCCTGTATTTTAGGCTTAATCGATGGGCGGGTCAATCGGACAACAAACAGCCCGCACCAAAGCGCGGGCTGTGAACTTGGCGCACCGGCTATCCTAGCCGGGGTAGGTCGATTGCGCGATCTGGAACCGATTGCCCTCCGGGTCGTAGACGTTGGCATACGTCACCATGCCGGGAATGGCTTCGGCGTCGTCGCACTTCACGCCGCGCGATCGCAGTTCAGCCACCGCCGCGAGGCAGTCGTCCACATCGAAGACGGGCGTCGCGCCGCCGTTGCGCGGCGGTTCGCCATCGCGCCACAGGTTGATGGCGAGCGTGGTCTGGCCTTGCTGACCAAACTCGCACCAGCCCACTTCCGCGCCCATATCAAACGACACGGGCAGCCCCAATTTCTCGCTGTAAAACGCCTTGGCTTGATCCCAGTTGGTGACATTGACCTGCACGACACTGATCTTCTTGAGCAACGACATGGTATCCCCCGGTTGAAATTTGACGCCTGATGTGCGTCTGTGATGATTATACGATTTACCACAGTCGTTGGTTCGAGGGCCAATATCTTTGCACAAAACTCTAATCTGCCGTTCTACTCACGGCCCGATAGACCTCCGCCGTTTCACGCGCCATCGTTTGCCACTTGAATTTGGCCGCCTGTTTGAAGCCTTTTTCACGCAATGACGATTGCAGTTCCGCGTCGCCCCACACGCGATCGATCAGCTGCGCCCAGCTGGCCGGATCAGTCGGTCGCGCGTACAAGGCCGCATCACCGCCCACTTCCGGCAGGCTCGATGTGTTGGACGCGATCACGGGCGTGCCGCAGGCCATCGCCTCCAACACGGGCAAGCCGAAGCCTTCGTATTTCGACGGCATCGCCAGCAATGTGGCGGCTGAGATCAAGGCGGGCAAGTCTTCATCGGCGACGAAGCCCGTGAAGGTCACGCGCTGTTCCAAGCCTAATTCTTTGACCTTAGCGAGAATGGGTTCGGTGAGCCAACCCAATTTGCCTGCGACGACGAGGTGTTTATCCGATTGAGCGATGACGTCAAACAAGAGCGGCAGATTCTTGCGCGGCTCGATGGTGCCGACATGCACGATGAAGCGTTCGGGTAAATTGTATTTTGATCGAACGGCCGACAACTGCGCTTGATCCGTCACAGGCGCAAAATGCGGATCGACGCCTTCATAGATCACGCGGATTTTGTCGGGCGCGAGGCCGTACAGCCGCACGGCATCGCGCTTGCTGCACTCCGACACGGCGATGATGGCATCGGCGGCGCGCAGGAAGCGCGGCATCATCGTTTTGAGAAAGGCGATGTTGAGCGGCTTATGCGAATCGGGATCGAACTGGAAGATCAGATCGTGCAGCGTGAAGACCGATCGCGTGCGGCGCAGGCGCGGCAGCAGATGTTCGGTCGCGTGGAAAATATCGGCCTTGGCAAACAATCGATCTTGCGCAAAGCCTGAAAAATAGGCTAAAGCCGTGGTCAAGCGCCAGGGCCGCACCGCGAGTCGGGTCGTTAAGGTCGGCAGCTGATCAATCGGGGGCAGCAGGACCGCTTCGCCGCGTTGATGGTAAAACGCCGTCAATTGAATTGACTGAGTGTCATTCCGAGGAGCCGCGCTGCGGCGACGAGGAATCTCTGTGCCAGCGGTAAGATTCCTCGCTGCGCTCGGAATGACACATTCGGGCAAATCCATCAAGCCCTTCACCAACTCATGCGCGTAGCGACCCAGGCCCGCGCGTTGATGCACCGCCGCTGATACATCGATGCAGACGTGTAGCGAAGCCGTCATGAGTGCGCGCTCTCTTCCGGCGGATCAATATGCACGATGTGGACGATGTGCTCGGGCAGTGACTTGAGGCCGGTGCGTAAAAACGTCGGGAAAAGCGGCAGATTTTCCAACGCATCGACGGGAAACCATTCGAAGTGGACGTCCAGGTCGCCTTCATGGCCGGTAAACACGGTCGTGTCGCGCAGGGGCGAATCGGCGGGCAGGTGCATCAGAAAGTAAAAGCCGATCTCATGATGCTGGCGCGGCCCGTACTGAAAGAAATTTTCGGCCAGCCACAACAGGCGATCAACCGTCACGTCCACGCCGATCTCTTCTCGCATCTCGCGCACCAACGTATCCGGCGAAGGCTCCAGCAGTTCGGCGCGGCCGCCGGGTAAAGCCCAAAACGTCATGTCGTCGGTGCGATGCAACAGCACGCGGCCGCGATCGATGGCGATGCCGATGATGCGGTTGCTGAAGCGAATGCCGTTGTCGTCGAACGTGATCATGCGGGGCATTGAACCTCCGGGTTAGCGTCAGGGGTTAGCATCGAGGGTGTGATTTTAGCACGGTTGAGTGATCTACAAAACCAAATTTCCCCCTTGACTCTCACGTCACGTCATAGCGTATAATCCCCAACATGAAGGGCAAAGCCACCTATACTGTCAAACAACTGTCCAATCTGGCTGGCGTCAGTGTGCGCACACTGCACTACTACGACGAGATCGGCTTGCTCAAGCCGTCCGCGGTCGGGCGCAACAACTATCGGTATTACGATGATGACGCGCTCTTTCGCTTGCAGCAGATTTTGTTTTTTCGCGAACTCGATCTGGATTTGGCTCAAATCAAGGCCATTTTAGATGACGAGCAGTTCGATCGGGTGACGGCGCTGCAAACGCATCGACACCAGTTGGCCGAGAAGATCGATCGGTTGCAGACGCTGATCGCCACCGTCGATAACACCATTTTGCATTTAGTGGGAGAAGTGTCCATGAGCAAGAAACGCATCTTTGAAGGTTTCGACAAGGAACAAGAACAGCGCTACGCCGATGAAGCCGCCCAGCGTTGGGGCGCGGATAACGTCAAGGCGTCGTACCAACTGTGGAACAGTTATTCGCCTGAAAAACAAGCGCAAATCAAGCAAGAGGGCGGCGCGATCTACACCGACCTGGCCGCCAACATGAGCAAAGGGCCAACCGATCCGGCGATTCAAGCCATGCTGGGCCGCTGGCATCAGCACATGCGCTATTTCTATGAGCCATCGCTGGAAGTGCTGCGCGGGCTGGGCAATGCCTACAACGACGATCCCGATTTCAACGCGACCTTCACAGCCTTTCATCCTGATCTGCCGCCGTTTTTGCAAGCGGCGATCAATCACTACGTCGATACGCTGGAGATGGAATGGCTGGAACGCGAGTTGGCGATTCTGGAAGAGTAACCTCACGCCAAGCACCAAAGTCGCAAAGTGAGCCTAGTTGGAGTCAAGGCTGAAGCGCAAATCGGCCCGAAAGATCGATCATGGACAACGGTGAAATGAAGAACAAAGACCAACCGCGCATGCCCGTCATCGGCGAACGCGTGATTGAGCCAGGCGGCGCAGGGCGCGCACGCGAGGCTGAGGCTGAGACCATCAGCCGCCGCCTTGCAATGTTTGTGGTCGAGCAGCCGCGCCGTCGCTTGCAAGACTTGGTGATTGGTGACAACACGCGCCAACAAATTAATGCGTTGCTGACCAAGATCAAATATCAGCACGTGTTGTATGAAGACTTCGGTTTAGGCGAGATCGATCCGTATGGCGGACGAACGGCCATCAATCTGTATGGTCCACCGGGTACGGGCAAGAGCTTTGCCGCCGAAGCCATCGCGCACGAGTTGGGCCGGGGCCTGATCCGCGCCAACTATGCCGAGATTGAATCGAAGTATGTGGGCGAGACCGCCAAGAACATCAAGGCCGCGTTTCAGAAAGCGCGCGAGACGCAGGCGCTGTTGTTCTTCGACGAAGCCGATTCGATTCTGGGGCGACGCTTGACCAACATCACGCAGAGTACCGATCACGCTGTGAATGTCAGTCGTTCGGTGATGCTACTGGAATTGGATCGCTTTTCGGGCGTGACGGTGTTCGCCACGAATTTAGCCTCCAATTACGACACCGCCTTTATTCGCCGCATTCTGGGCCATATCGAAATGCCGCTGCCGAATGCTGACGCCCGTTTGCAGTTGTGGCGTTATCATATTCCGGGGCGCTTGCCCGTGCAGTTAATCCCCACTGATTGGGATCGATTAGTGGCTGAAACTGAAGGACTGGCGGGTGGCGACATCCTCAACATCGTGATGTCGGCGGCCTCCGCCGCGCTCGATCGGGAGGGGCCGACCTGTCGAATCACGCTGGCTGATTTTCTACATGCGATCGCGGCCAGTAAACGCGCCAAACAGGTGATCGGGGTGCGTTAGGGCAGTTTCCTGCACGATATGCGCCATGCCCCCTGAGCGGAGCGGCGGGCTTAGGTCAACGGGCGGCGGCGAGGACTTCGGCCCAATATTGTTCGTAGAGTTGATTGGCGGCTTCGCCGATGTGGACGATCGGCTGGGTGTGGGCCACGGCGTCGGGTGGCGGATTCGAGGCAGAATTATTCGTATACTCGCGATAAAGTTCGGGCAGCTGATCGCGGGCGTAGTCCAACGCGGCTTGATTGGCCGTGCTGTAAGGCAGATCGTTTAGCATACTCGCGCCGATGTCAGCGCGCAGCATGAAGTCGATGAAGCGCTGCGCCAACGCGGGATGCGGCGCGGCGCTGGGGATGGCGAAGTTGTCAAACCAGCGACCGCCGCCTTCTTGCGGCAGCACGTACACGATGTTGGGGTTGCCGCGCGCGGCCAGCGCCGCATCGCCGCTGTAGATGGCGGCGGCCCAGGCTTCGCCGTAAATCAGGCGTTTTTCCGGGAAATCCGCATCAAAGGCCACGATGCCCGGTGCCAGAAGTTTGAGTTCATCGCGCGCGGCCGCTAATTGCGCGGGGTCGATCGAGTTGCGATCATAACCCAGCACTTGCAGGCCCACGCCCAGCATTTCACGCGCATCATCCAGCACCGATAGATGTCCCGCCAACTCAGGCCGCCACAAGTCGCGCCAACGGGTGATGGGCGGCTTGACTTTGGTCTGGTCGTAGGCGATGCCGGTGGTGCCCCACTGAAAGGGCAGCGTATATTTGGCCGTTCCGCCGGGATCGAAGGCGGGGGCCAGGAAGGCGGGTTGGATGTTGACCCGATTGGGGATCGCGTTCAGATCGAGCGGGCGCAGACCTTTACGATCGATCAGGATTTCAACCGTGTAGTCGCTGAGGATGATCAGGTCGTAACGATTGGGCGTGGCCCCCAGCCCAAAGAGCAGTTCTTCATTGGAGGAGTAGGTTTCATACGTGACCAGCACGCCCGCTTCTTGCTCGAACTGGCGCAGGATCGTGTCGGGCAGATCGCCGGTGAAACCGTAGATGTTCAACTCGGCGGGCGCCATCAGCGTCTCGACCGGTAAGCAACCGGCCGCACACAGGGCGCTGAGTATGATCAGGATCAGGTATTTGAGCCTCATGCTCGCCGCTCGTTGCACGCTGATGGTCGGATTCATCTGCAATTGAGTATAGCGAGAATGGCGTGGCGGGTCAAACACCGGCCGGGGCAGGCGTGCATTTCAGTTTGGGGGCAAGCTCAGGCATAATTACACCATCTGACTGGGAGGTGAGCCATGTCCCCTACACGCGCAGAAATCCGAGCGAAACTGTTGGCCGAAGCCGAACGGTCGATCGAG
>JAGOBP010000283.1 GCA_017999195.1 Thermoflexales bacterium | reverse complement strand
GCGTGCACGCCACCATCATCGGCGAACATGGCGACAGCGAGGTGCCCGTCTGGTCGCTGGCCAACATCGCCGGGATGCGGCTGACGGACTTCTGCTGCCTGCAAGACGTGAAGTTCGATCAGGCCAAGATGGACGAGATTTTCGTGCAAACGCGCGATGCCGCCTACGAGATCATCCAGCGCAAGGGGGCCACGTTCTACGCGATCGGGGCCGGGTTGATGCGCATCGTGGAAGCGATTTTGCGCGATCAAAGCACGGTTCTGTCGGTTTCATCGCTCATCGATCGATATTACGGTCTCGACGACGTTTATCTCAGCATACCGGCCATCGTCGATCGGGGCGGCGTGGAATCGCTTTTACGTCTGCAATTGGACGAGACGGAAATTGTCGGCTTGCGCCGCTCGGCTGAAATCCTCAAATCGACGCTGGCCCAGTTAAACCTGTAACCCAACTGTCACTGAAATAACGGCTCAGCATATGGACAAATCACACGAAATCAGGCACAATAAGACTAACGTGAGACAACGCGCCAACATCTGAACATACCCGCACCTGACCCAATGCGGCGCAACCGCATCGCCGCCATCACTGCTTATTGGACTGGCCGCCCCACCTATACAGGACTGCGCCATGAACGATCTCCGCAAAACCAAGGCCCAACTCGCCGCCGAAGTTGCCCATCTACGCAGTCGCGTAGCCGCACTGGAAACCGCCGAGGCCGCCCGGCAGCGCGCCGAAGCCGCCTTACACCAGAGCGAGGCTTCTTTGCGCGCCCTGCTGGATGCCGTCGATGATTCGATGATGTTGATTGAGCCGGACGGCACTGTTGTGGCCGCTAATGCCACAACCGCCGCCCGACTGAGCACCACCCCAGAGGCGATGCTGGGCCACAGCGTCTATAACTTTGTGCCAGCCGAGGTGGTGGCCCACCGCCGCCAGTATGTGGCGCAGACCGTCGCAACCGGACAACCGGCACGCTTTATCGATGAACGCCGCAACCGCTCAATCGATAATTCAATCTACCCCATCAAAGATGAGCGTGGCCAGGTGGTGCGGTTGGCAATTTTCGGCCGCGACATCACCGTGCACACCCAAACCGAAACCGCCCTGCGTCAGGCCGTCATCAAATATCAGATGCTCTTCAGCAACTTCCCGCTGGGCATCACCATTTCCGATCGGACCGGCCGGATTCTAGAGACTAACCAGGTCGCCGAAGCGCTGCTGGGCGTCCCCCAGGCCGAACATACGCAGCGTCACATCGCGGGCACCGAGTGGAGACTGGTGCGGCCCGATGGGACGCCGATGCCGCCCGAAGAATATGCCAGCGTGCGCGCGCTCAAAGAGAATCGCCGTATCGAAAACGTCGAGATGGGTATTGCCAGAGGCCCGACCGAGACCACCTGGCTGAGCGTGACAGCCGCCCCGCTGCCCTTCAACGACGGCGGCGTCGTCATCGCCTATAGCGACATTACCGCGCGCATTCGGGCCGAAGCCCAACGCGAGGCCGCCCTCGAAGCCCTGCGCCGGTCTGAAGCCAGTCTGCGCGCCATTTTCGAGAACAGCGTGCAATCGTTCTTGCTCGTCGATCACAATCGCAAGGTGCAATCGTTTAACCGGATTGCGACTGAGCGGGCCATGTCCATTTTTGGAAAAAACATCCAGCCCGGCGACTTGATCGACGAATATGTTCTGCCTCAGGAGCACGCAGACTTCGATCGAAACTTCGAGCGCGCCCGAGCGGGCGAATGTGTCCTGGTTGAGAAGATGTTCAAAGCAGACATCGGCCACCGGTGGTATGAGTTCCAATATGCACCGGTGCAGACCGACCACGAAGTGACGGGAGTGTTCTTTAGCGTCTTGGACATCACAGAACGCAAGCACGCCGAAGTCGCAATCCGCGAAAGCGAACTCTTTGTCAAAGCCGTGCTCAACTCGCTTACCGCCGAAATTGCCGTACTGGACGAACACGGGGTGATCGTCACCGTCAACGCCGCCTGGCAAAACTTTGGGCACGACAATGACAGCCCTGACCCGGTCGATTTTGTGGGTACCAATTACCTAACCGCCTGTGATGCCGCGATTCAACAGGGCGATCCCATCGCCCACCAGGTGGCAGACGGCATCCGCGCGGTGCTGGCCGGCTCACAAGCGCAGTTCAGTATTGAATATCCGTGTGATGCGCCCCATCAACCGCGCTGGTTTACTCTGACCGCACTGCCCCTGCAGCAGGCCCGCCTAGGCGTGGTCGTCATCCATCAAGACATCACCGAGCGCAAACGGGCCGAAGCCGCCTTGCAGGCGCGACTGCGCTTGAGCCACTTCGCCGATACGCACACGCTGCCGGAACTGTTGCAACAGTCACTGGACGAGGCCGAAGCCCTGACCGGCAGCCAAATCGGTTTCTTTCATTTTCTAGAGGCCGATCAACAGACGCTCAGCCTTCAAATGTGGTCAACCAACACGCTGCAGACCATGTGCACCGCCGCGGGCATGGGGCAGCACTACCCCGTCGGCGAAGCCGGGGTCTGGGTCGACTGCATTGCCGCCCGGCAGCCCGTCATCCACAACGACTACAACAGCCTGCCACATCGCAAAGGAATGCCAACCGGGCATGCGCCCGTCAAACGCGAGTTGATCGTGCCCGTGCTGCGCAACGGCATCATCGTCGCCATTCTGGGCGTTGGCAACAAAACCGCGCCGTACAACGATCAGGATACACGTGAGGTGCAAGCCCTGGCCGACCTGGCCTGGGACGTGGTGCTGCGCAAACGCACCGAAGACGCCCTGCGTACCAATCGGGACTACCTGCAAGCCGTGCTGGATGCCGCCAACGATGCCTTCTTTGTCGAACATGCGGACACGGGCGCAATCATTGATGTGAATCAGCGCATGTGCGAGATGTACGGCTACACGCGCGAAGAAGCCCTCCGCACCCCGATCGGTGATCTCAGCCAGGGCGAACCGCCCTACTCCCAGGCTGAAGCGCTGGACTGGTTTACCAAGGCCCGCACCGCCGGCCCACAGACTTTAGAGTGGCTGGCCAGACGCAAAGACGGCCAGTTATTCTGGGCCGAGGTCAGCCTCCGCTTCGCGCTGTTTGGGCGCGAGGCGCGCTTTGTGGTCAGTGTGCGCGACATTTCGGAACGCCGGCGCGCCGCCGCCGCCCTGCAAGATAGCGAAAACCGGTATCGCACGTTGATCCAGAACATCCCCGTCGGCGTGGTGGCGCATGCCCCGGATACCCGCATCTTGTATTCCAATCCAATGGCTGCGCAGCTACTGGGCTTGTCGCCTGATCAAATGCGCGGCAAAACCGCCATCGATCCGGCCTGGTGCTTCACGCGCGACGACGGCTCGCGGCTGCCGCTGGAGGAATACCCGGTCAATCGCGCGCTGGACGCAGTGTCCCCCGTCAACAGTCGGGTGCTGGGCATCCTGCACCCCGATCGCCCCGCTCCCACCTGGGTGCAATGCGACGCCCACCAGGTGCGCGAAGAGGACGGCGCCCTGCAACAAATCATCGTGACCTTCTTCGACATCACGGAACGCAAGCAGGCCGAGGCCGCCCTCAGTGAAAGCGAGGAGCGCTTCCGGCTGACTTTTGAAACCAGCCCGGACGCCGTGAATATCAATCGGTTGACCGACGGCCTGTACGTGGAGGTCAATCAGGGCTTTACCGCGCTGACCGGCTTCACGCGCGAAGATGCAATTGGCAAGACCTCGGCCGAGATCAACATCTGGCACAATCCCGCCGACCGGCAGCAACTGGTGCATGGCCTGCAAACCACCGGCTACTGTGAAAACCTGGAAGCGCAATTCCAGCGCAAAGATGGCAGCGTAACCACCGCGCTCATGTCGGCCCGGATCATCACCTTACAGGGTCTGCCCCATGTCCTGTCCATCACGCGCGACATTTCCGAGCGCAAACGCGCTGAAGAAGCCCTGCGCGCCAGTGAGCGCCAACTGCGCCTCATCGCCGATAATATGCCCGCCATAGTGAACTATGTCGACGCCCGAACCTTGCGCTATCGTTTTGTCAATCGGGGTTATGCCGACCTGTTCGACCTGTCGCCAGAACAAATCATTGGCAAGCAAGTCAGCGAGATCATGGACGCGAACGCCTACCAGCAAGCGCTGCCCTACATCGACCGGGCGCGCGCGGGCGAACATATCCGCTATGAAAATCGGCTGCTGTCGCGCGAAGGCCCGCGCTGGTTCAGCATCAGTTATGAGCCGGACCTCGACGAACGCGGCGCAGTCCAGAACATTATCGTCCTGGCGGTGGACATTACGGAACGCAAGCAGGCCACCGAACAGATCAAGCGCTATGAATTCATCGCCAACGCGGCCACCGAATACATGACGCTCATCAATCAGCAGCACGTGCTGGAGGCTGTCAATGACGCCTATTGCCGTGCTCGGGGCCGTTCGCGCGGGGAACTGATCGGGCGGTCACTGGCCGAAGTCTGGGGCGAAGCGCGGTATCGCGACAAGATTCTGCCCCATATCGAGCAGTGTTTTGCGGGGCAGATTGTGCATTACGAGGCAACGTTCTCGTTTGCCAACAGCGGACCGCGCGTTTATCAGGTGGGCATGTATCCGTATGCGGCGGCCCCTGACGGCTCGATCATGTACGCGGCCATTGTCACCTTCGACATCACCGAGCGCAAACTGGCCGAGCAAGCCGAGCATCAGGCCCGGCAACTGGCCGAGGTCCTGCGTGACACCGCAACTGCGCTCAATGGCAGTTTGGATCTGGAAGCGGTGCTGGATCTGGTGCTGGTCAATATCGAGCGCGTCGTGCCCCACGACGGAGCGAACATCATGCTCGTCGATGGCGACCTGGCCCGTGTCGCGCGCGTCTATGGCCGGTGTATGGCCGAGTCCATCAGCGCCGAGCAGCACGTCATTGCCGACACCCTGAATCTGAGCACCATGCGGGCCACTGGCGAGCCGTGCATCATCGACCACACGCGCGACAATCCCGACTGGCACACCATGCCCGGCTATGATTGGATCGCCAGTTACGCGGGCGTGCCCATCTATGCCAGCGGCAATCAATTGTTGGGCTATCTGGGGCTGTATAGCACCGAATCCGGCCACTTCTCCGGCGAGCACACCCAGCGCTTGAAGATCTTCGCAGCGCAGGCGGCGTTGGCTATTCAAAATGCACAGCTGCACACCCGCATTCACCTGTATGCCGATGAACTGGAAGAACGCGTCCTGCAGCGCACCCGCCAACTCTCTGAAGCAAACGCGCAGCTGTCCGAACTCGACCGACTGAAAGACGACTTCATTTCGCGCATCAGCCACGAACTGCGCACGCCGCTGACCAGTATCAAAATCTATCTGGAATTACTGGAGATCGGCAAGCCGGAAAAACGCGCCAAGTATCTGCAAACTCTGAACGAACAGACCGTGCGACTGCAACAATTGATCGAAAGCCTGCTGGAAGTAACGCAGCAGAGTGTCAGCACGGCGGGTCTGCATCTGGCCCCGATCGACCTCAACCACCTGGCGACCTCGTTGATCGCCGATACCGAACCGCGTGCCGCACTGCACGGCTTGCGGCTGAATCACACCCTGGCCCCGGACCTGCCGCTCGCGTCGGCTGACACCATCTTGCTGACGCAAGCGCTGGTCAATCTGGTCACCAATGCCATCAACTACACGCCGCCGGGCGGCACAATCGATCTGACCACTGCTCAGGTCATGGACGGGGATACCACCTGGATCACGATCACGGTTCAAGACACCGGGCCGGGCATCACCCCCGCCGATCTGCCGCACATCTTCGAACGCTTCTACCGGGGACGCGCGGCCGCTGACTACAAAACGCCCGGCACAGGTGTAGGCCTGTTCATC
>JAGOBP010000282.1 GCA_017999195.1 Thermoflexales bacterium | reverse complement strand
GTTATACACGGCCACGATGTTATCGCCCGCCGCAAATACGGTATCGGCATAAGCGCCGCTGCCGCATAGCCCCTGCTCTTCGCCCGTGAACAGCACAAAACGCACGGTGCGCTCAAACAACTGACCGTGCATCAACTGGGCGGCCATCAACACGCCCACCGAGCCGCTGGCATTGTCGTCTGCGCCGGGCGCGCGGCCCGTGGACGGCATGTCGTCCAAGTGCGCCGTAATCAGCACGATTTCATTGGGCGTCAGCGTGCCCGTGATGGTGCCGATCACGTTGCGGCCATTGGTGATGCTGCACGCCGTATACGTGTGATAACTCACACTCAAGCCCGCCGCCTGCAACTGATCATACGCATACTGCGTGGCCTGCTGGATCGGCACACCCGATCGGGAGTTGCGCGTACTCAGTGTGATGGTCTGTCCGCCAACAACGATCGGCGCTTCACCACTCAGCCGCGCCGTGTATGAATACACATCGGCCGATTGCACTTGCGCAATCAGGTTGGCGACAATCGGCGAATAGGTGAAGGCTGGCGGCAGCGAGCCGCGCGCCTGCGATGTGATACGCGGACCAAACAGCCACAGCCAGACGCAGGCCAACACGATGGCGGCCGTCAACGAGCGTTTCATATGGATGATCTCCCGAGCATAGGATACGGTGTCCGCGCACGTGGCACGGCCAGCGGCCTTAGCGCGCGGCCTCGCCGCCCAGCAGCGTCGGCAAATACACGTCATACACGATCGCGCTGTTCGTGCGTACCACCACCGATTGGCTGCCCTGCGCCCCCAGGGCCGTGATCGTCACAAAGTCCATATCACCCACCGGCGCGGCCAGCGGAATCGTCACGGTCAAGGGCACGGTCACTGCGGCATTAGGCGCGAGTTGTGTCTGAGTCACGCCCAAAACGGCAGGCCACTCATTGCCCATCAGCGTCAACGTGAACGTATCCGTATAACCGCCGATGTTCTTCACGCCGAGCGCGTACGCCACTTGCGCCCCGGCCCGGCCGCTGCCCGTCTGCTGCAATGGCGACAACTGCGGCACGCCGCCCTGCCCCACGACCGGCCCCACCTGCACAAATACCGCCGTCGGCACGCCCCAGTTGCCATTGGTATCTTGGGCCTCGACAAACAGCGTATGCCGCCCCAGACTGAGGCCGCTAATGTCCACGGTGGCCGCCACATTTTCGATCGAGGTATTGAACGCGCCATCGGTCGCCGTCAGCGGCTGCGTTGTCGTCCCGATGATCCACGACGGCGCATCGACCGAGTAGCGCGCCACCGCAATGGCTTGCGTTGGCTCAGTACCGTTGCTGTTGTTGAAGCGCGTATCATTGACCGTCGCCGCCAGTGTCACCGTCAAGCCGGTGGTCGTCGTCGGCGTGACGGTCACGTTTACGGCCTCCGGCCCGCTGGGCGTTTGATAGGGCCGCCGCGCCGCCTTGGCCGCATACACCAGCGCGGGCAGGTTGTTGGGCAGGATGGTGCTTTCAAAAGTCGAACAAGCCTGGAAGAAATTGGTGCCCATCTCAAAGGTGTAAGCGGGCACACCCAATTCGCCGTAGGCCGTATCGTCAGTAGTGCCATCGGTGGGATACAGACCCACAGATTGATCCGGTGTATAGCTATTGAAGTAGGCCATTTTGCGGCCCAGCGTTTGCAGCGCCGTCGCGTTGGGCGCGGGGTTATAAGTGAAGCCCCACGACCACAACACCAATTGGCTGTAACTGTGCAAATCCAGGAAGACGCCAGTAGACGTATCCGGCGCGGGCGTAATCTCATCATCAGGCCGCTGGTCGGGGAAGATCGATCGGATGTAGGCCACCGTCGATTGGGTCTCCGGCTCAGAGGCCGCCGATGGACCGCGATAGAGATCATCGCACTGCACGCCGCTGGAACAACCCAAGGCGGCGGAGCAATAGTTCCACTTGAACGGCCAATTGCGATTCAGATCGGCTCCGCGTGAAGTCGTATTGGCGCAGTAATTGTTATTGGCGTTCTTGCGCCACGAGTTGCCCGCTTCGGCCCACTTGCGCCCGTCAGGATTGGCTTGCAATAACAGGTGAATCTCGTTGTAGTCCAACAGCCACGTCACATCGGCATCCACGCCGTAATTGTTAATCAGATACTCGGCGTAGCGCGTGTTCAACTCGGCGGGCGCATACTCGCGCGCATGCATCGACGACATGGAAAACAACTTGGCTTTGGGCGCAGTGCTGTTGGCATTGGTCAGCCGCAACACCCGCAGATCGTACCCCGCATTGCCGCCGGGCGTCACCTTCTCCCACGAATCGCCGATGTCGATCCACTGCGCCAGCGTGGGATGCTGCGCCACGATCGATTCCGCCGTGGCAAACGTCTCCTCCACGGTGCGATAACACGGATAACTAGGAATGCCGTTGATCTGTCCCGGCAGATAGGTGCGCGGCCGATTGAGTTCGGCCGTTAACGCGATCTCGATCTGCAAGCGATAGCCCGCGGCGGCCAGCCGCTGCCAATCCGATTGAGTCAGCGCGGCGATCAGGTACGACTGATCGCCGCGCACTTCCCACACGTCCAGCCGACCGGCCAGTTGGGCCAGATCAGTCCGATCGGCGTAATAGACGCGTGCCACCACGCTACTGCGTGCCACCACGCCCCATTCTGGCCCGGTACCGGCTGCAGCCGCAACCGGTACCGGGCTGGCTGACGGCGCGATCAACAGCGACAGCACGATAGCACTCAACACCAGGGCGTGGCAGGCACGGCGCATCATCTATTCGCCTCCCAGCACCAACGGCAGAAACACGCGATAGGTTAACGCGCTGGTGACTAGATCAACTTCATACGCATGCTCGGTGCCGGTGACAAACAAACGCACCGTGTCCGTCTCGCCATACGTCGCCGTGAGCGGAATGGTCACCTGCGCCAGAATATCGACGCCCGCTTGCGGCGCTAATTGCTGCGACGACGGTTGAAGCGCCGTCTCCCAACCGCTCCGATCATGATTGATGGTGTACCAATCGGTGATGGTGCCGGTATTGGTCAGGCGCACCGTGTACTGCACAATCTGCCCCACATACGCGCTCTGCTCGGCCACCTGCGCCGCCAAAGCCGCGCTATAACTGGGCAGTGCCGTAGTAGTGAAGCGCGCCGTGGCCGAGATGGCGGGGGTCGCCAGTGAAGCGATCTTCACCGACACCAGGTCGGTGGTATAGGCCACCGCTGTGATCGGCACAGTCACACTGATCGTCACGGGCGTGCCCACATTCGGCGCAATCACGCCGGTTGTGAGTAAACTGCTCGTTACCGGCCACTGCGCGCCGCTCAGGCTGACGCCAAACGTATCGCTCAGCGTGCCGGTATTGGTGAAGCGCAGCGTATAAGCGACCGTGTTGCCCGCCGCCGTGCTTTGCGCGGCCGATGAAGGCGTCAGCGCCAGCCCGGCCGATGGTTGTTCCGACGCCGCCAGGATATTGATGCGCCCGTAACCATAGGTGTTATTGGGCAGGCCCGTGCTGCCACAGGCCGTGGAGGCGATATGCACAGCCGAATCGTTGATCGCCTGCTCGGTCGCAGCAATCTGATTCTTCAACTCTGGTCGCGCCGACCACAACAACGCCACCGCGCCCGCCACATGCGGACTCGCCATCGAGGTGCCGCTCATCGAGCCGTACGAACTGCCCGGCACAGCCGATCGGGTGCTGGTCCCCGGCGCGGCAATATCGGGCTTGGTGCGATTGCTGCCATCCACCGAAACCGAACCGCGACTGCTGAATGACGCGGCGGAATCCGTGCCCGTGTTCAGCGCACCGACGGTATACACTTCGTCATAGATGCCAATCGGATCGCTGACGGTGTTGCAACTGGAGCCGCTGTTGCCCGCCGAAGCCACCGTCATGATGCCCGCGGCGCGTTGGGCTTGAACGGCCGCCAACAACGACGCCGCATTACAGCCCTCGCTGGGCGGACAGCCCCAACTATTGTTGGTCACATCGGGCGCTTTGCTCGGATCACCCTGCGCGGGCGTCCCGGCTACCGGATAAGGGGCCAGGAAAAACTCAAAGCATTCAATATAGGTCGCGGGTGTGCCATTACCCACATTCATGTTGCGGCAGCCAATAAACTTGGCGCCCGGTGCCACCCCGATTTGATTGGTGCTGCCATCGGAGCCGACGGCCGTACCCATGGTGTGTGTGCCATGTGAACTGTCATCGCAGGGTGCAGGCGAGTTAGCCCCGCATGAGCCGCCGCCCGAGTGGATAGCATCGTGCCAGTTGTAATCATGACTGGCCGTTGCGCCGTCCCAACCCCGATAGTGATTCTTTAGTGCCGGATGATCCCACTGGATGCCGGTGTCCTGTCCGCCCACGACAATGCCCTGGCCGGTATAACCCAACGCCCACACATCCGGCGCTTTGATGTACGTCACGCCCGGCTCAATCGCCGCCGGCGAAACGGGTTCAAGCATCGTCGGGGCCGGTTCCAGCGGCACGCGGATTTGCGGATTACCATCGATGCGCGCCACATCCGATCGGGCCGCCAACGCCACCGCCGCCGCCCGATCGGCCTTCACCCAGATCAAGTTGACGATGTAATAAGCGCGATGTTCGATGCCGCGGGCGGTCAACCATTGAATGATCGGCCCCTGGGTGGCTTGCGCGTTTTGATAGAGCGTCTCGTAAACGTAACGCCCCTTCTCCAACTTCGTCGCTTTCTGAGCCGCGCCGCTTAAATCGGCTTGCTGGTTCAGTACCACCAGCATCTCGGCCTGGGCGCCGTCGGCGGTGTGCGCCAGCACCCACGGCGCGATCTTGCTCAGCGGATCGGCCGCCGGGGATGTGCCGTCATCGGGTTGGGCCAAAGCCGTGGGTAAGGCCGCCGCCAGTAACAAACCGACCATCAAAGACCAGACCAGCCAACGCTTGCGCCAATTCGGGGTTTGTGTCATAGAAATCCTCCTCCAAGAAAAACGCCCGCCCCTGGTCGGCCAACCAGAAGCGGGCACCGGTAGATCAGGACCAACTATCAGGCCGATGAGTCAAACCAGGATCGAGGCAGCCGTGACTTGCCCCGATCGGACTACACTGCATGTGCCGTTCACGGCCGGCTGAGCGTGTGAAGAGGCTCGTGAGGCACGCCGCCTGTCTTCAGGCGGCGTGCCGGGTCAGGATCGATTAGCGGCGAACCAGCGGCGTGAAGATGTTGAAGTACTTCACGGCCGTAGTCAGGGCCGCCGTGGCTTGCTTGGCAACATCGGCCGCCGACGCAGCCTTGACCGTCACGGTGTCACTGGTTTCCACTTCAGGCGGAACGGTCGCGTAGACGTACAGCGTCGCGCTCTGACCGGCGCCCAGCGTGAAGCTGGAAGCCGACAGACTTACCGCCCAAGTGTTTCCGGTGGCCGTCAGGTCAAAGGTATCGGTGGTGCTGCCAGTGTTGGCGATTTGAACGGTGTGGGTGACCACAGTGCCCTTCTTGCCCAGCAACATGGTAGTCGCCGGAGTCAGGCTGACACCGCGGCGTTCGCCGACGGTCAAGACACCCGCTTCACTGGTGCTGAACGGCGTGCCCCAGTTCTTGTCGCCATAGGACCAGTGCGCGTTGGGATTGCCCGCGCCCCAGTTGGCGTTGAAGCGCACCGCGTACGAGTAAACACCCGTGGCACTCGGCGTGATGGCGCCCGCAAACTCGTCGTTGTTGCCCGATTGCGAACCCCACGTCAACGCTTGCCAGGTCCACAGCGAAGCATCGGCCGCCGTGCCATAGCCCAACTCAGCCATCAGACCACGCGGAGCGCCGCTGCGCGCCGTGAGATCGTCAGCCCAAACCTGAGCATAGATGTTTTCGGTCGGGACACCCACCACGGTCGAGGTGGCATACGGCCACTGCAACAC
>JAGOBP010000281.1 GCA_017999195.1 Thermoflexales bacterium | reverse complement strand
GCCCCTGTAGCTCAACTGGATAGAGCGGTTCCGTCCTAAGGAAAGGGTTGTGGGTTCAAGTCCTGCCAGGGGCGCACGCCCGGCGAATTCTCGCCGGGTTTTATTTTGTGCTATGATCACCGCATGAACGTTGATCTCCTCATCACCCACGCTTCGCAGCTGTTGACCATTCCCGCCCACGATTCTGGCCCGCAACGCGGCGATCGCTTGGGCGACCTCGGTTTGATCGAAGACGGCGCAATCGCGGTGTCGGGCCACTCGATTGTTGATCTTGGCCCGACGAGTGATCTGCTCGACAAATATGCGGCTGCTCGCACCATCGACGCGCGCGGCCGCGTAGTCATGCCCGGCTTCGTCGATCCGCATACGCATGTGGTCTTCGCCGGTGATCGCGCCAACGAATTTGAGCAGCGCATCGCGGGTGCGACGTACATGCAGATCATGAACGCGGGCGGCGGCATCATGTCCACGGTGCGCGCGACGCGCGCCGCCAGCCTCGATCAGTTGATTGAACAAACTCGTTCTCGACTTGATCAGATGTTGTTGTATGGCACCACCACCGCCGAAGCCAAAACAGGTTACGGTTTGGACACCGCCACCGAATTGAAAATGCTCGATGCCATCGCGCAACTCGATCAAACGCACGCGATCGATCTGGTGCCCACCTTCCTTGGCGCGCACGCGATTCCGGCGGAATTCAAAGGCCGCGCAGACGCCTACACCGATCTGATCGTCACCGAAATGTTGCCCGCGATCACGCACCACGCACCACGCACCACGTTCGTCGATGTGTTCTGCGAAGATGGCGCGTTCAATCTCGATCAAACACGGCGCATTTTGGAGCGCGCCAAAGAATTGGGATTCGCGCTGAAGATTCACGTGGATGAATTTGAGCCGCTGCACGGCACACGCTTGGGCGTGGAGTTGGGCGCGACCAGCGTCGATCATGTCGTGACGACGCCGCAAGATGAAGTGGAGTTGTTGGGACGCAGTAGCACCATCGCGGTGAGCTTGCCCGGCACACCGTTTGGTTTGGCACACAAAGAGTACACTCCCGCCAAGGCTATTCTCGCCGCGGGTGGGGCACTGGCGATTGCCACTGATCTCAATCCGGGTACGACCTGGAATGAGAGCCTGCAATTCATCATCGCGCTGGCGTGCCGCTATTTGAAGTTGACGCAAGGGCAAGCGCTGGCCGCGGCGACCATCAACGCCGCACACGCGATCGGGCGCGGAGGAGCGATCGGGTCCATCGAGATTGGGAAACAGGCCGATGTCTTGATCATGACCGTGGCCAACTATCGCGAGATCGGTTATCGTTATGGCACAAATCTGGTTGATACGGTCATCAAGCGCGGACAAATTGTGGTTGAAAACGGGAGGCTAACATGAAAGTACGCGACATTATGACGCAAGAAGTGTTGACGGTGAAGGAGGACACGTCGGTCAACGATGTGGCGAAATTGCTAGGCCAGCGCGACATCAGCGGCGTGCCCGTGGTCGATGATCAACACCAGGTGATCGGCATCATCACCGAACTGGATTTGATCGTGCGCAATACACGGCTGGAAATGCCGCGCTTTATCGAGGTGCTGGACTGGGGGCGCATTCCGTTGGAGCGGCCCAGCCATTTGCGCGATCGGTTGCAGCACATGCTGGGTACCGAGGCGCGCGATGTGATGACGGAGAAGGTGACGGCCATCGGGCCGGATGCGGAGGTGGAAGACCTGGCGGAGTTGATGGTGAAACAGCGCGTCAACCCCGTGCCGGTCGTTGATGAGGCCGGTCGTTTGATCGGCATCGTCAGCCGCGCCGATCTGGTGGATATGATGGCCGCGCAGATCGAGTAACGACGAGTGCTTTGCCGGCGGGTTGGCCCGCCGGCATGAGGGAGCCAGTATGATCTTGCCCACTCTGCAACAAGTGCTTGCGCAACAATCCGTTCGGCTGGCAGTGGCCTTTATCATCGCCATTGCCGTCTTGTATTTTATTCGCATGGCGGTGCAGCTGAGCGGCTTTCTGACGCTGGTCTGTCTGGGCCTGCTCACCTACGGCGCATACTGGCTTCTGACCGAGATCCTCTTCTAGCCGACTAGCCTTTTGTCATCGCCGCCGTTCTCACACCGGGAGACTGACATGCCATTACCTGATTTTGGACAACTGCTGGCCACTGCCGATCCGATTACGATTTTCGTCGCTGTTGTTGCGGGGCTATTGGCGTTCTTTTTGATCCGCACGTTGTTTCGTACCGTCAATTTTGTTTTTCAACTGGGCTGTTTGGTCCTTGTGGCGCTGGCGGTACTCTACATTTTGCGGTCGGTGTTAAAAGTCGGGTGAGGCGAATCGCTCGGAAAAAAACAGACCTCGATCGGGTTGTATACCGATCGAGGTCTGTACTTTTATCGGGCGTGATCAGGCTTTCGCCAGCGCTTCTTCAATCGGCACACCCGCCATCAACAGGCCCAGTTGCTCGCGCGTGGCCGTCTTGGAATCGACCGTCGCCACGATCTTGCCGCGATACATCACCGCGATCCGATCGGACAGCGCCATGATCTCGTCCAGTTCCGCCGAGACCAGCAGCACCGCCACGCCCGCATCGCGCTGCTGAATGATGCGCTTGTGAATGAACTCGATCGAACCCACATCCAGACCGCGCGTGGGCTGCGCCACGATCAACAGTTTGATCGGCCGCGAGAATTCACGGGCCACGACGACCTTTTGTTGGTTGCCGCCCGATAACGCCTGCCCCAACGTATAGACGCTGGGCGTGCGGATGTCGTACTCGCCCACCAGTTTCTTGGCGTTGGCTTCAATGGCCGTATCGTTCATCACCAGGCCGCGCGCAAACGGCGGCTGGAAGTAACTGCACAACACCAGATTATCGGCGATGGGATAGCTCAGGACCATGCCAAATTGATGCCGATCTTCCGGCACATGCGCGATGCCGCTGCTGATCATCTTGCGCGGCGAGGCACCGGTCACATCGTGCCCGTCGAGTTCGACCTTGCCGCCGATGGTGCGCGCCAGGCCCGTCAGCGCCTCGACCAATTCGGTCTGGCCGTTGCCCTGCACGCCCGCGATGCCCAACACTTCGCCCGCGCGCACCTCAAACGATGCGTCTCGCACGGCTTCCTGATCACGATGATCTTTCACGCGCAAGCCCTCAACCTTCAGGACCACACCTTTGGGTTTGGCCGGGCCTTTTTCCACCGTCAAGTTAACTTCGCGGCCCACCATCATCGCGGCCAGGCCGTTCTCGTCGGTCTGCGACGGCTTGGTCTCACCCACCACGCGCCCGCCGCGCAGCACCGTGATGCGATCGACCACGGCCAGCACTTCCTTCAACTTGTGCGTGATGAAGAAGATCGAGACGCCCTTTTGCGCCAGCCCGCGCATGATGCGGAACAAGTCTTCGCCCTCTTGCGGCGTCAACACGGCGGTTGGTTCGTCCAAGATCAAAATCTTGGCGTTGCGATACAGCGCCTTGACGATCTCGACGCGCTGTTGCACGCCCACCGGCAAATCTTTGACGATGGCCTCGGGATCGACTTCCAGGCCGTATTGCTTCGATAACTCACGGATGCGTTTGGCCGCCGCCGCCCGATCGAGCGTGAGGCCCTTCACGGTCTCGTTGCCCAGAATGATATTCTCAGCCACGGTGAAGACCGGGATCAACATGAAGTGCTGGTGCACCATGCCGATGCCTTTGGCGATAGCATCGTGCGGATTGCGCACGACCGTTTCCTGGCCGTCGACGAAGATCTGGCCGCTATCGGGATTGTACAGGCCGTAGACCATGTTCATCAACGTGGTCTTGCCCGCGCCGTTTTCGCCCAGCAGCGCGTGAATCTCGCCTTTTTCCAGGGTCAAACTGACTTTATCGTTGGCGAGCACGCCCGGAAATTGTTTGGTGATATTTTTGACTTCGAGTGCTGGAGTCATGTTTAGTTCCTTAGTTCGCTAGTCCGATAGTGAGATCGTTATACGGTAGATCGACCACGCCGCTTGAACTATCACACTATCTCACTATTGCACTAATCAACTACTTCTCATAGGGAACGCCATCCGCGGCGGGCGGGGTGGTGCGGCCGACGATGCCGGTGATGGCGAACATCGTCAGGACGTACGGCAGCATGCCGACAATCTGCGACTTCTTCAAGAATTCCAGACCGGCCGGTACGGCATCGGAAAAGAATTGCAGATTGATCTGGAAGGCCTGCGCCGCGCCGAACAACAGCGCCGCCGCCCACGCCCCGATCGGCGACCAGTTCCCGAAGATCATCGCCGCCAGCGCGATGAAGCCGCGTCCGTTGGTCATCATCGGTTCGAAACTGGGCACGGATTCCAGCGTAAAGTATGCGCCCGCCAAACCGGCAATCAAGCCGCCGATCAGCACATTGGCATAGCGCACGCGATAGACATTGATGCCCACCGTATCGGCCGCGCGCGGATGCTCACCCACGGCGCGCATGCGCAAACCCCACTGCGTGCGGAACAGCACGAAGTGCGACACAAACACCAGCACCACCGCCATGATGGCGATCGGCTGTTGCGTGAAGATGCGGCCAAAAATCGGGATGTCCGACAGAATCGGAATGGAAATCGTAGGCAGCACACCCGGGGCGTGGGGCACATTGCCCTGGAAGAACAAAATGCGGTTGAGGTAGCCCGTCAAGCCCACGGCCAAAATATTGATCACCGTACCGCTGATGATCTGATTCACTTTGAACGTGATCGACAGTACGGCATGCAACAGCGCCAGCACACCGCCGGACAAAATGGCCGCAATCACGCCGATGAGCAGCGCCGTCCCATCGGACGCGCCCGCCTGCTTGGAGTAGATCGAGGCGATGAAGCCAAAGAAGGCCGCGCCCAGCATCATGCCTTCGATGGCGATGTTGACCACGCCCGCGCGCTCGCAGAACACGCCCGATAGCGCGCCCAGCGTCAACGGCGTCGCTACGGCCAACGTCGTCGCGATGAACGAGGCAATGATCTTGGCCGGATCCGTATCATTTGCGCCGATAAGGGTGATCACGCTGACCAGCAAGAGGATGATCAGCCCGATGAACACAAACCGGCGTGCCGCAAAAACCTTTGAAAAGAACGAGGTTCGTTCAGGAGTAGAAACCGTTGTCTCAGCAGCCATCGATTAACCTCCCCATCCGCGAGTTGTCACGACTTCATCTTTGGGGGCACGGATGCGATAAATGAAGCGGATGATCTCGTCGGCCGCGACGAACAACAGGATCATCGCCTGCACCACCGAGATGATGTCCACCGGAATCTGCGTCAGGAACTGCATCTTGGTCGCGCCGTTGCGCATCGCGCCAAACAAGATGGCGGCCAGCACCACCCCCACGGGATGCGTGCGCCCCAGCAGCGCAATGGCGATGGCGTCCAGACCGTAGCCCAGCGCAAAACTCAACTCGTGCCGATAGTTCAGCGCGGTGACTTCGATGGCACCCGCGAAACCGGCCAGCATGCCGGACAGCGCCATGGTCAGGATCAGCGTGCGGCCCACGTTCACACCGGCATAGCGCGCCGCATCGGGGTTCAAGCCGACGGTGCGAATCTCAAAGCCGCGCGTCGTCTTCCAGAGCAGCCACCATACCAGACCCGCCATGACAAAGGCGGCCAGCGTTCCCCAGTGCACGCGCAGCGCCGGATCGGCAAAGATGCGGCCAATGCGGGCCGATTCCGCGATGTTGGGCGTGCGCGCCACCACGTTCAGCGGGTTGGGATCTTTCATCGGGCCGTTGAGTAAAAACGACGTCATCAGCAGCGCGATGTAGTTCATCATGATCGTGTTGATCACTTCGTGGCTGCCGGTGCGCGCCTTCAACCAGCCGGGGATCGCGCCCCACAGGCCGCCCGCCAACACGCCCGCA
>JAGOBP010000280.1 GCA_017999195.1 Thermoflexales bacterium | reverse complement strand
GCTCATAGGTCTCGACCTTGGCCTGTTCTTCCGCAATGGCCTGCACTTCATCGGCGTTGGCGACGTCGAACAGGCGCTGACGCTTCGCCAATGCGGCCACACGCTGATCCACTTCGACGTTGGTCTCATACTGGGCCACCAGCAATTCTTCGCGCGCGTCGCGCAGCTGCTCGATCGGTGGACAGACCACCGCCACAACGCGCAATAGCACGAATTTCAAGCCGTATTGATCGAGCGAGCGCGTCAGGCTAATGTCCAACGCTTGCTCGATCGCATCGCGCGTCGACAGCGACTTGCTCAAGTCCAGCACGGTGTGCCGCCCGATCCAATCTTGCGCGATGGCGGCCACTTCGGGATACAACAAAGCGCGTATTTCTGAGAGCGGATAACTGCTGCGGCCCTTCATGATGTTGACCAGAAACTCGATGGCGCCTTGCTGGCGCAGCACGACGCGACAGGCCAACTTCACGCGCAATGGATCGCTCGTCCACAAATCGGGCACCTCGAAGGGTAGTTCCACATCGCCCGCATCGATCAGAATGGCCGTCAAGCGCTTGGCCGATTGCAGCGTGAGGGCCGCACCCAGGCGATCACCCAGCGTTTGCAGCGTATATTTGCCCGGTCCGACAACGCCTAACGTGTTGCGCCCATCGACCAGCAGGATAGCGTGTGTGCCCGGCTCGACGATGAGTTCTTTGCGGAAAAAGCCGGGCAAATCCTCGATGTCAACGCGCGTGGCGAAGGCGTTCTGAATTTTCTCCCAGCGATGTTCGACGATGGACGGCTGTGCGGCCGTGGATAGATCGACGCCGCATTTGGGGCAGAAGCGCGCGGCAGGCGAGATGGACTCATTGCAGCGCGGGCATTTCACTTCATCGCCGCCGGGCTGCGGCGTGCCGCACTGCGGACAAAAGCGCGCGCCCGCTTTTACTTTGCTGCCGCATTGCGAACACGTTTGATCTTGATTGAAGAAACCGGCCATGAGACACCTCCGAAGTTGGATGTTAGATGTTGGAAGATGGATGTTGGATGTTGAATGCTAGACGTTGGCTGATGGATGTGCGCCAGCGTTCGTCGGCGTTTGCAGGAAGCGGGCGCGCGAGGCGAAGCGATATTGCAACTGCGCCAGGTTGCCTTGTACGCCGGTGGCCTGCGCAGTGATGTCGGCGTGTGCCAGGACGTTTTGCAGCAAGGCTTGCGCCGCATCGTCGAGCGTGGCGGCCTCGGCCAGCAGGTCTTCGTCGTAATCGAGCATCGCGGCGAGTTCGCTCAGCGAGACGCGCGGCTTGGTCAGATAGGCCGGCGCCCCGGCGGTTGGCGTGGCGACATCGCGATTGAGTTTCTCGACTTCTTTCAACGTCTGGCCGAGCGTCAGGGCGGTTTGCTCGCGACCTTGCGCGTATATTTTTTCACGCGCTGCTTTCAGGGTGCGGGCGATTTGCGTCAGTTCACTCGTAAGCTGTTCGCGCACCAACCGATCGGCGGCCTGCCGATTGCGATCGCTGACCCGATCGAGCAGCGGCACCGGCTTGACTTCGATGAGGCGCTGGCGGCGGGCCTGAGTCCGCGCGTAATACCAGGCGAAGGCCGTCGCCACGGTCGCCAGCGCGCCGAACACTTCGCTCACGCGGCGAATCATGTTTTCTTCGATGAAGACCGGCAGCACCAGGCGCAGCACAACTGTCATTAACAAGAAGAGCGCGCTGAGCAACTGAAAGGTGCGGGCAAAGCGCTCCCAGCGTTCTGAGGCCGGGGTCTTGTGTTCGGTTGTCGGGGCTCGCTTTTGCAGTCGGGCTTCCAGTCGCCCGATGATCTGCGCGGCCACATTCGCCAGTTTTTGATCGAGCACTTGCGCCAACTGCGATCGTTCTTGCGGCGCGGCATGTGTTAGTTCGGGCGTGCGCACGTTTGAACTACTTTGCGCTTGAATGGCTTGCAGTTGTTCATCCACCGTCTGAGCCGAACTGAAAGTCAGATAGCGCACGCCAATCAATTGCAGCCCGATTTCAGCCAGTGGCGCATTCAGGCGGCCACGCAATTCCGCCATCAATTGTTCGGCCACCGGCGTTGGGCCGCATAGATCAGCCGAGGCGTAGGCTTTGGTCAAGCCGCTCAAGATGGGCAAGGCCAACGCCGTGAGGTGCTGGATGAGATCTTGATCGGTTAGCGTTTCTTGTTCACTCAGCAGTCGCCCGATGAATAAGTCGGGGTTGCCCACGCGCAACGTTGTGGTGAACGACGCATCGACGTGCTGGGCATTACCAGTAGGCAGACGCGGCGCACCACCGGGCAGGCTGAACTCACCGGCGGGCACGAGCGCCATCGGCGGCCTCGGACCAAACAGTTTAACCCCCGGCACAGTTTGCCGTCCCGCGGGTAGCGTTTGAACTGAGCCATCGGGCGAAATGATGATGGCTTGCTGACCGGGCGGCACGTCGAGTTGATTGCCAAGTAGGCCGCGCAAATCGGTGGTGCGGATGCGGCGGATGAGAGGTTGAGAGGGTATTTCAGGCATTGTGTAAATCTCCTGTGAATCTGCTCGACAATATTTACAACGAGAGGCGCGCGTCGTGCATGCGATGGGCCGTGGAAAATGCGCCGTGGCCAATCTCTTCGAGAATTCTGTGTTTGCCGAGTTGGTAGAGTTCTGGCATGGCTTATTTTTCCACACTTGTGCTTATACAGTAGTAGTAATGAGAATGCCAAGTTAATTAGTAGCCTTGTTGTGTGGATAGTTCCGCATTGGTGATTACATTTACGAAAGTAGCTTATTTTGTTCCTTCATTAAATTTAATCCTTCCAATTCTTTGTATAGGGGAAAACCCATTCTTTGACCTTTCCTCCATAGTATATTTGAACAATTAGCTTGTCGGTAATTGGGGGACGTTTATTTGTGTCCCACACACAATAAAAATATACAGTTCCTGTATAGGACTTCAATGGATGAGTTGGGGTTAGAGGATTGGATTGACAGCTATTAACGTCTACATAGTCGCCTTGTCCAACTTCAAGATGCAAGAATGAATCAAGGTTCGCGACGCTGTAGTCTATTGCAATATCGAAACGATCATTGACCTGCCGGAGACCAATGACGTTGTCAGTATAGGTCTTGATCACAGTCGGAACACGAGTGGCAATTGCGCGAGCAGTTGGGGGAACAGTCGATGTCGGTTGCGTCGTTGAAGTTGCACTAGGTTTCGGGGTTGAAGTCGGTTCAGGTGTAATGCTGGGTTTGAGGGTTGAGGTTGGTTCAGGTGTGGAGCTGGGCATTAGGGCAGGCGTGGTTGTCGGCGCGTACATTGAGGCAGTCGGTCCGATTGCCACAGTTTGCATTTTGGTCGGTAGTGGTGTTTCAATTGGCGCGGATACCAGCAGAGCTGGTGCAGGCCCCTTAGCGATACTCAGTACAATTATCGCCGCTATTATCAAAACTAATCCACCCGCTAAAAATAGCCACAATGGTGGTCGAGGAGTGGGTCGCGATGCGGCTCCCTCAGGTATGTTAGTTACTGGCCAGTTGAGCTCACGCTCAGCACTTAGCCGAGGTTGCTTGCTATTCTGCTGACCAGTCACTTCAAGCGCACCAGCTTTAACTGCAATTCGTGCCGCCCCTTGTTCTTGTTTATCTTGCGCTTTGCCATCGGCTTCCTCCACTTCTTGCTTCCTGCCTCTTGCCTCTTGCGTCCCGGCGCAACCGTGTAACTCAATCGCAAATTCACTTGCCGTCGAATAGCGCTGATTCTGCTCGCGCTCCAACGCTTTTCGAAGGACCAACGCCACATCACTCGGCACATCGAGTGGCCAATGAGCGGGAAATTCCGGCCCAACCAAGACGTGCTTGCGCATGACGGCTGCGCCGGTATCCGCCGCAAACAACGGGCGCCCGAGTAGCATCTCATACACCACGCACGCGAGGGCATAGATGTCGCTGGCCTTGGTCGCAGGTTGGCCTTCCCACACTTCCGGCGGGATGTACTCCGGCGTGCCGAGGATGCCGCCGGTGCTGCCCGTGCTGAGGCTGGCTTGCTCTGCGCCGCGCACCAGACCGAAGTCCGTCAACACGGCGCGATCGCCTGCGCTCACAATGATGTTGCTAGGCTTGATGTCGCGATGCACCAATCCCTTGCCATGCGCGTAGTCCAGCGCCTCAGCCACTTGCTGCACGATGTTCAACGTGCGCGTCCACGCGAGCGGGCCGTTGGCCTTGAGCAGCTGATCGAGTGATTGACCGGCCAGCAACTTCATCGCGATGAACAAGCGGCCATCGGCTGAGCCGACATCGTAAATTGTGACGATGCCGGGCTGATCGAGGCGCGAGGCGGCGCGGGCTTCGCGCATGAAGCGCTCGACGGCCTTGGCGTCGTCCGTCCAGCCGGGCTTGAGCACTTTCAGCGCCACTTCGCGTTCGAGCACGGTATCGAGCGCGCGATAGACGGTGGCAAAGCCGCCGCGCCCAATCTCTTCAAGAATCTGGTATTTGCCGAGCATTTGTGGTTCAGTCATCGGAACCTCACTTCACGAAATCTCAAATAGTTCAGGCGGCACGGTCATGCCCAGGTCGTTACGCGCGGCGCGGGCGATGTCGCGCACGGGGCGATGTCGCAGGTCGGTCAGGCTGCCCAGCAGCAGCAGGCGCAGATCGATGTCCAGTTCGGGGTCGGCGATGATGCGTTGTCGCAGTTGTACGGGGGTGAACCGCGCCACGTCGTAAGCCATGCCGCACGCCATCTGCACCGCATACGGAATGTTGTCCGGCCCGATAGCGGCATCTAGGCGGATGAACAGCGTCTCGGCCAGCCAATCGCTGAAGCGGCGCTTGAAGGTTCGGGTGAACAGCGCATCGAGGCCGGGGTTCAAGCGCCGCGCGGCCTTCAGCGCCAGCAATCCCGTCGACGACACCGCGCCGCGCCTGACCAGCAGCGTCTTGACGATGAAGAGGAACCAGGTCTTGACCACCTGCGCCGGTTGATCCAGCACGGCTTGCAGCGTGTCGTCGATGGCGTCCCCAGCGTTGTCCAGAAAAGCCGATAGACCCTCGCCGCCAAACCGGACCGGGGCCAACATCACATCTTCCACACGGGCGTAGTCCAGCGCATACTTGCTCACCCAGCGCGGCCAACCGGCGCGCGTCAAGGCTGACACGGCCAACACGGGGTCTTCGTCGTCCGGGTCGATCGGATCGAGCGGCCAATCGCGGCGTAATTGGCGCAGCCACGCCCCCGATTGAATCAGTTCCCGCCCGACGGCTGTCTCGTCAGTGATCAGGCGGCGGCCCCAGCGTTCGGCGACCAGTTCGCGCAAAGCGATGCTGTATTGGCGGCTTTGATCGGGCGTATGGCGGGCGGCCTGTTCGAGCGCTTCGCTGTTGACCAATGTACCCGTGCCTGGCACATGCAACACCCACTTTGGCTGGGGCGCGGCCCGCACCCGATCGCGCAGCGCGTCGATGTCGGCGGCGCGCTGTTTCAGCCCGTCGCCCACCGTCGCGAGCCATTTATCCGTCGAGGCGCAGCGGATCAACGGTGCCGGCGGGCGATTGGACAGCGAGCGTGTGCCGTGCGTGAAGGCGTCGGTGAGCAGCGCGTCGCATTCACTTAAGGCCGCTTGCCAACCGAGCCGATGACCGGGCGGCAGCACTTGACCCGCTGATATAGGGGTCTGCGCCGCGTCCGCGTCCCGATCAAACTGGGCGGCTTCAGCGCGCAGCGCGTCCAGATCGACGCGTTCGGGTGGGGCTTCGTTCAGCAGACCGGATTGAGCGAAGAGCGCGCGGATTTCAACGGCATGATCTTCGGCCATTTTGTTTGCGCGGCCTTCATACTGTTCACGCCAAGTGTCGAAATCAGATGAGGGCATAAGTTCTCCGGTAAAAAATCAATTTTCGTTATGGAATGTCACACGC